>JAJYSO010000131.1 GCA_021793535.1 Bacteroidota bacterium
AGTAGCGGGGAGACTTTTTCCTATACTATTCGTTATTCTGGTCGATATGATAACGCCGCACAGTTTGAAAACATTGTGATTAAGGCCTTGGGGAATGGTGAATACTTACGGCTAAAGGACGTAGCAGAGGTGGAATTGGGAAAGCAGAATTACGCCACGGCCTCTCATACAATGGGGTATCCCAGTGTTTCCTTGTCCATCAATCAGGTGAAAGGTTCCAATGCCCATGACATTATTAATGAAATCAAGGATTATTTTGCTGCTTTGCAAAAGGAACTCCCGGAAGGGGTGGAAATATTTGTTAATTACGATACCAATGATTTCCTTAATGCCTCCATTGAGAAGGTAGTGCACACGTTGATCGAAGCCTTTATTTTGGTCTTTATTGTGGTCTTTATCTTTTTACAGGATTTGCGATCGACCATTATTCCAGCCATTGCCGTTCCGGTTTCTATTATTGGGACATTTTTCTTCTTGAATTTATTTGGGTATTCGATCAACCTATTGACCCTCTTTGCCTTGGTCTTGGCTATTGGTATTGTGGTGGATGATGCGATTGTGGTAGTGGAAGTAGTCCATGCCGAGTTGGACAACGGGGCTAAGGATGTTAGAAAGGCGACGATTAAAGCCATGGATGAAATTGCGGGGGCTATTGTGTCCATTACACTAGTGATGGCTGCAGTTTTTGTGCCCTTGACTTTTGTTCCAGGACCTCCAGGTGTCTTTTTTAGACAATTTGGGGTCACTTTGATGACGGCCATTGTTATTTCGGCTGTCAATGCATTGACTTTAAGCCCAGCGCTTTGCGCACTTTTTTTAAGGCCGGTCAAAGAGCAGCAGAAACGTAAAAATGTAATGCAGCGCTTTTACGGTGGATTCAATACAGCCTTTAGTGCCACCGTTAATCGATACGGAGATTCTCTTCGTTTTATCACCCATCATAAATGGATTACCCCGGCAGCCATTCTTTTGGCCGGAGTTGGAATTTGGTGGTTTTCGGGTCAGATGTCTACCGGCTTTGTGCCGGAAGAGGACCGTGCGGTGATCATGGTTAATACCGAACTGCCCGAGGGTTCTTCCATTGAAAGTACCGAAGCGGTCAACCGTAAAATCATGAAAATCGCTTCTGAAATCCCCGGAATTAAAGGGCTTTCTTTGGTGGCAGGATATAGCCGGTTGAGTGGACAAGGAAGTAACCACGGTTTAGGTACCATCAAGTTGGAGAATTGGAATGAACGCAAAAGTGAAGACTTATCGGCTTCGGCAATTCGAGATAAACTTTTCGAAGCAGTCAAAGCTATTCCAGAGGCTGAAATTATCTTCTTTTCCCCACCTAGTGTGCCCGGATATAGTGCCTCCGGAGGATTTGAAGTAAACCTGTTGGATAAATCGGGTGGGAGTTTTATTGAATTGAGTAATCAGAACGAAGAGTTTGTGCGCAAATTAAACGAACGCCCCGAGATCCAGTATGCACAGTCTTCTTTTAACACGGACTTTCCTCAATACCGCTTGGATATAGATGTTCCCTTGGCCATGGAAGCTGGAGTGGATATCAATTCCATCTTTAGAACCTTGCAGGGGTATATTGGCGGAATTTATGCGGCGGACTTTTCCAGGTTTGGAAAACAGTACCGTATTTACATTCAGGCTCCCCCTGAGAATCGGATGAGCGTGGCGGATGTAAACAGCATGTACGTTCGAACCACCAGTGGGGAAATGGCTCCCATTACCCAGTTTATTGGCTTGACCCGGATCTATGGGCCTCAGTCTGTGACGCGGTTCAATATGTTTAACTCGACTAAAATTACGGGTTCTCCTAACCCAGGATACAGTTCCGGGGATGCGTTGAATGCGATTAAAGAAGTGGCGGAAGAACTTCCGATAAACTACGATATTGATTATTCGGGATTGACCAGAGAAGAGGAGAAAGCCTCCGGACAGACGGCATTAATTATCATGCTGGTCATTGTGTTTGTCTACTTTTTGTTATCGGCTCAATACCGGAGTTACCTTCTTCCTTTTGCTATTTTGTTATCCATTCCTATGGGTGTATTTGGGGCCTATTTCTTTACGTGGTCCTTTGGCCTGGAAGATAATATTTACTTTCAGATAGGGTTAATTATGCTCATTGGATTGCTGGCTAAAAACGCTATTTTGATTGTGGAATTTGCCATTCAGCGCCGTCGACGCGGGGAAAGCATAGTCGATTCTGCAATTGACGGTGCCAAGGCTCGTTTAAGGCCGATTTTGATGACTTCCTTTGCCTTTATTTTTGGGTTGATGCCTTTGGTCACCGCTCACGGTGTAGGCGCTGTCGGTAACCGATCCATAGGGACCGGGGCAGTGTTCGGGTTGTTGGTGGGTACGCTTTTGGGCGTGTTTGTCATCCCTACTTTATATATGTTTTTCCAATGGTTGCAAGAAAAAATCACAGGAGTACCCTTTCAGTCGACTGAGGTCGCTCCTGGACTTTTAGAGGAGTAGTAGAATCATGTGTTATTGCTGGTTATCCGAAGCATACCATTCGGCGTAATTGGAGTCAGTTTCGTGTAGTCGAACGGAAAATAACTGCACTGTTTTGGGAAGTCGGCTTTGGATTCGATGGGCGAAATGGGTGACGAGTAGTTCACTGGTGGGTTGGAAGTCCGCATAAATTACGTTGTTGCCCAAATCCTCTAGTTCTTTTCCCATTTCTTTGTGTGGGCTGTTTTTATTCAGCACGATAGCGTGGTCATATTGGTCGAGGATTTCCTCTTTGACAATGGTTTTTAAATCGCCGAAATCCATCACCATCCCGTGTTTGACGTTAGAGGGGTCCAGAATCGGCTCACCGATGATGGTCACGTAGAGTTTATATCCGTGTCCGTGGACATTGCGACATTTTCCGTCGTATCCATACAGGGCATGCCCTGTTTCCATTGTAAAGCGTTTGGTAACTCTTAGCTTTGCCATAGTTGATTTAAATTAGAGATGAAATAGCCTTAAGACAGGAGGTTCAATATTTCTGCTGTCGTAGTTTGCCCTTTGTCTTTGTTGTACCACTGTTGTAATTCTTGCTCGTATACCTCAAAAGCAACCCCCTTGTTTTTGGCCTGTAAAAACAATTCCTGTGCAGGTTGAGGTCGAGGGCCCCAATCGGCCAGAACATGTTGGTTTTGAGTATCATATATGATCAATTTTGGGATGGATTTCCCTCCATTGGTTAAAAAGTCATTCATCAATTCGAGATTTTGCTCTCGCAATACAATTCTTAACCAGATTTGGTCGTTTGCCTCCGCAAGCTTGTTGATAATGGGAAGGCTATGAGCGGCATCGCCGCACCACCCTTCGGCCAAAACTACCCAGGTCTGTGGCTGTTTAATGTTTTGGAGTGTTCTTTTTTGTTGTTGATCTGGCATAAAGCGCTTATCCCATCGCTGCATACGCTGTAGCCCCAATTTAGAGTATTGGACAAAATCCGCTCCAAATCCTTCAGTAGTGGATTTGTTTTGGCTGAGCAATTGCTCGATAAGAGCTTCGTATTCCTGATAAGAAAAGGAATTTTTAATGCTGTCTTCTATATGTTTAACGGTGGAGTTCATAAGTATCCTTTTCTTACAAAATTGCTAAATACTTCTTATATTCGGGGTTTTAATTGCTTAAAAATATGTCAAAAAAACGATGTGGATGGTGTGTGGGTGATCCTTTGTATGAACGTTATCACGACGAGGAATGGGGGCGGCCGGTCCACGATGATCGGTTATTTTTTGAATTTTTACTTTTGGAGAGTTTCCAGGCGGGGTTAAGCTGGATTACGATTTTGAAAAAAAGAGAGCATTTTCGTGTTGCCTTTGACGATTTTGATTATCGAAAGATCGCGCAGTATACAGACCAGAAGAAAGCGGCGTTACGGCAGGACAAAGGAATCATAAGGAATAAATTGAAAATTAATGCTGCGGTTTCCAATGCCCAACATTTTTTGAAAATCCAGCAGGAGTTTGGCAGTTTTGACCGCTACATATGGAGGTTTGTTCACGGGAAACCTCTCCAAAATGAAGTGGAAGATTATCGGACGCGCCCTGCTACCACTCCCTTAAGTGATCAAATCAGTAAAGACCTTAAAAAAAGAGGGTTTAAATTTGTAGGTTCGACCATCGTGTATTCTTTTTTACAGGCTACTGGGTTAATCAACGATCACGAAACTTCTTGCTTTAGAAACGCTGCTTTGAAACCTACTTAAGGAGCGCTAAAAAATGTGCTCTTGGGATTTCTTCAGCACCTAGGCTTTCGAGGTGCTTTGTATAGACTTGACAATCGATTAGCCTTAGGCCTTCTTGCTGGAGCTTTTGAACCAAAGAGATGAATCCATATTTGGAAGCATTGCTTATTTTGGCGAACATACTCTCTCCGCAGAATATTTTTTTATCCTTTAAATAAATGCCGTAAAGCCCTCCGACAAGGGTGTTTTCTTTCCAGACTTCCACTGATTTTGCATATCCTCTTTTATGAAGTTCAATATAGGCAGCGATCATATCCGAGGTGATCCATGTGCCTTGTTGCCCGGGTCGGGGTATGGCGGCACAAGCCTGTATTACCTCTTGAAATTGTCGGTTATAGGTAACCTTAAAGGCCTTTTTATGGAGGAGTTGACGCATGCTTTTGGAGATGTGCAGTTTGTTGGGAAATAACACAAATCTCGGATCGGGTGACCACCAAAGTATGGGCTGGGAATCATCGAACCAAGGAAAGATTCCCGAATAATAGGCCACCAGTAACCGCTCAGGCGATAAGTCCCCGCCAACGGCTAATAGGCCTTGGCGGTCTGCCTTTTCAGGTTTAGGAAATGTATAGCTGAAGCCGGACAAGGGGGACAAGATTAGAAAAATCCGAGGAAAGGCTCGGATTTTAGATTTTTATAGCGGTTAAAAAGGCAAGTCATCGTCTTCGTCATCTGTGCCGAAGTTACCCGATTGTAGCGGCTCAAAATCTTCTGGGGGAGGAGTGTTTCCTGTATTGGGCTGTTCATTTACCCGTTGGATTCGCCAGCCTTGGATGGAGACAAAGTATTTGACTTCTCCTTGGGGGCTGGTCCATTCCCGTCCTCTGAGATTGATGCTTATGTTGACCAGTTCTCCTTTTTGAAAAGCATCCAATAGCCCGGTTTTGTCTTGAATAAAATCAATTATCAAAGGTTGAGGGTATTGTTCTTGAGTGGTGATCACCACTTGACGCTTTTGAAAGCCGTTGTTACCGTATTGTTTTGTGTCAAAAATTTCTTTAATGAGCCCTTGAACTTCCATAGTTAATCTTTCTGTAAATAATCCGTTTTTAGATGGGTTGTACGCGTTGTTTTTGATACTGTTACTTTTAAAGTGATGGGAAGCTGTTTGCTATTGCTTTAGGCCTTATCAAGCCATACAAGATTTGATATTGGGCAGAAAAGCTTGGTGTCCACTCCCTTAAAAGTAAGCTACAAAAGTAAGGATTCTATAAGGAATGAAAAAACAATATGGAACTTGAACTCTGTAAAAAAACGTATCTTTCTGCGCAGAAATGGTCCCTATGCGCACAATACAGAATAGAAATCTGATCAGACTCGGTATTGTTTTCGCTTTTCTGGTGGTCATCGGTATGTTTTTGTGGAGTGCTTTGGTGTTCCTCGCCCAATTAAAGGAGGAGGAATTGACCAAAATGCAAATCTGGGTAGAAGCACAGACGGAGCTATTGCGCTCCATTGATGAAGGGCGTGAAATCAACCCCGTTCTCTTGGCTGTTCTCGAAAAAAACACGCCCACCA
>JAJYSO010000132.1 GCA_021793535.1 Bacteroidota bacterium
TCATCCCTCCACATTTAGGCTATGGCGCCAATGGAATTGGTCCCATCCCACCAAACTCCATCTTAGTTTTTGACGTCAAGCTTGTGGACATCGAAGATTAAATTTCTTTGTGATTCCTCTCAGCCAAAGCCATTTTCCTTTATAAGAAAATGGCTTTTTTATCGAAAGAGTCCTCAGGATGTGCGGGGCAATACTTTCTTTTTAGGTCCATATAGAGCCAGAACCTCCCACAGTTCCACAGGGTCCTGCAGGAATACTTACTTGAGCACTCCCTTCTCTTTAGGAATATTTTCCAATACGCCTAACAATAATTTCCAAAACTTTTGCGTAGACGAAATACTGGCACATTCATCCGGAGAGTGCGCTCCCTTTATAGTCGGCCCAAAAGATACAGCATCCATTTTCGGATAATGACTCAGCAAGATTCCACACTCTAAACCAGCATGACAAGCCACTACTTTGGGCTGAGTTCCATTTTGTTGTTGATAGGTATCCACAACTACCTCCAACACTTTGGAGTCTGGGTTGGGTTTCCATCCGGGATAATTCGCCGCGGTTGTGACCTGAAACCCACCTTGGCGAAAAGTAGCCGTCAACACATTGACCAGGTCCCGCTTCCCGGTTTCAATAGCGGACCGCGTCAAGCATTTAATTTGAATTTGGCCATTTTGAACCACTACACTAGCAACATTATTGGAAGTCTCCACCAAATCTGGAATGTCCGGACTCATTCTATATACTCCATTGTGAGCAGCATATATCGTATTGAGCAGAGCCGCTGTATCTCGATGGCCAAGTACTTGATCAGGAGTCTCCACTTCTTTTATAACCATTTTCAAGTTAGGCTCTACGCTTTTATACTCTTCTTTTATATAATCGATCTCCCGTTGCAAAATTGTCTCGAGTTGACTAGCCACATTCTTTTGTGCCGTAAAATGCACCAGACTTTCCCTTGGAATAGCATTGCGTAATCCTCCTCCTTCAACCGTTCCTATTTGAATTTTACATTTGTTATAAGCCACATAAAGGATTCTATTGATGAGCTTGTTGGCATTTCCCAACCCTTTGTGAATGTCCATTCCCGAATGCCCCCCATTCAACCCTGATAGCACCAATTGAAAGCCAGCTGAATCCGGTAAAGGGTTCTCCGGTGTATAGGTTTTAAAAGCCGTCACATCAATCCCTCCTGCACATCCCATATCAATTTCATCATCTTCTTCCGTGTCCAAATTTAAAAGTATCGAACCTCTTAAAACATCATTGTCCAACTCCATCGCCCCAGTCATTCCTGTTTCTTCGTCATAGGTAATTAAAGCTTCCAAGGGGGGATGTGAAAGAGTATCGCTCTCCAATATAGCTAAGATAGCGGAAACCCCTAGCCCATTATCTGCTCCCAGAGTGGTGCCACGTGCTTTGACCCAATCTCCATCGATAAACATCTGAATCCCTTGCGTAGAAAAATTGTGCTCCACATCGCTGTTCTTCTGCGCCACCATATCCATGTGCCCCTGAAGAACAACTGTCTCTCTGTCCTCATATCCTTGTGTAGCCGGTTTTTTGATAATGACATTTCCAGTGGAATCCTCAATCGTCTCCAAATTCAAAGAGCGACCGAAATCTAATAAAAAAGCCCTTACCTTTTCCACTTGTCCAGAAGGACGAGGAATAGCATTGAGGTTTACAAAATTATTCCAAACAACGCTGGGTTCAATTTTTCTTATTTCATCGTTCATTATACTTCGTAATTTTTAAAATGATTCGTAAAAGTTAACCAATTCCAATATAAATAACCTCAGAGATTTCCCTTTTTAAAAAAAATTTATCATTCTTGAAAAAGCAGAACATCCTAACTCCTTCCGAATAAATTCGGAAAATGGGTTTTTAAACTCAAGGGGACTCCCAAAATTTTTATATCTTACGCCCGAAAATTATCACTAATTATTGCTTTTTCAAGCAAATTAGCGATCAGATTTGTCAATCTTAAAACTATGGCAGGAAATTCATTTGGCAATCTCTTCAGATTGACCACCTTCGGAGAATCACATGGTGAAGCCATTGGCGGCATCATAGACGGTTGTCCTCCCAATATAAAATTGGACCTGGAAGCCATTCAAACGGACCTTCAAAGACGAAAACCGGGACAGTCCAAAATCACAACGCAGCGAAAAGAACCGGATGAAGTTCGTTTTCTCTCGGGAATCTTTGAGGGAAAAACCACAGGAACCTCCATTGGATTCATCATCGAAAATACCAACCAGCGCTCTAGAGATTATTCACACATCAAGGATATTTACAGACCAAGTCACGCCGATTATACGTATGACCAAAAATATGGCGTTCGAGATTACAGGGGCGGCGGACGCTCTAGTGCTCGAGAAACCGCTTGCCGAGTGGTGGCCGGCGCGATTGCCAAGCAAGCGCTGGAAACAATAAAAATCCAGGCATACGTTTCAGCCGTAGGCCCACTTCGTCTTCAACAAAGGCCTGAAGAAGTAGATTTCAGTCAAATTGAAAGTACCCCTGTACGCTGTCCGGATCCGGAATTGGCCGAGAAAATGATTGCTTATATCAAAGAGATTCGCAAGCAAGGAGACACCGTGGGCGGCATAGTGACTTGTTACATAGAAAACGTGCCTGTCGGATTGGGAGAGCCGGTTTTTGATAAACTCCACGCACAATTGGCCAAAGCCATGCTATCGATTAATGCAGTTAAAGGTTTTGAATACGGTAGCGGATTTGACGGAACACGTCTTAAAGGAAGTCAGCACAACGATATCTTTGAACCCTCAGGAAAGACACGTACAAACAACAGTGGAGGCATTCAAGGAGGGATTTCCAACGGAATGCCCATATACTTCAATGTGGCCTTTAAGCCTGTGGCTACTTTAATGCAACTGCAGGAAACCATTAATAATAACGCAGAAAAAGTAGAGATGAGAGGAAAGGGAAGACATGACCCTTGTGTAGTACCACGGGCTGTTCCCATTGTAGAGGCGATGGCTGCCATGGTCCTTCTCGATTTTCTACTACTACAACGAACAATAAAATCTTCAACTTGAAATTATGAAAAAACTCGCTTTACACTGGCAAATTATCCTCGGAATGGTTCTCGGAGTCGCTTTTGCCCTCCTTATGACCTACTTCTCTTGGGGCCCGAAATTTATTGGAGACTGGATAAAGCCTTTTGGAACGATTTTTATCAATGCACTGAAACTGATCGCCGTACCCCTTATTTTAGGTTCTTTAATCAAAGGAATTTCAGACCTAAAAGATATTTCTCAGCTTTCGAAAATGGGGGCACGAACAATTGCCTTATACGTTGGCACAACCGTAATAGCCGTATGTTTGGGGCTGGGGGTCGTCAACCTTGTTAAACCCGGAAATGCCATCTCAGAAGAAACCCGAACAGACCTTGTCGAAAGTTATGGCGGTGTTGTTAATGCTGCTCAAGAAGGGGCACGACAACAACAAGAAGCCGGTCCACTCCAAGCGCTGGTTGACCTAGTTCCCGAAAACATCATCGGTGCCGCCGGTGACAACGGCAACATGCTGCAGGTTATCTTCTTTGCCATCTTTTTCGGGGTGTGCCTCATTTTAATCCCTGAAAAACAAGGAGAGGTGGTCAAGAAATTCTTCGACGGCTTTAATGATGTCATCTTAAAAATGATCGACATTATTATGATTACCGCGCCGTATGGTGTTTTTGCCCTACTGGCAGCTTTGGTGGTTGAATCGCCCAGTGCAGACCTTTTTGCCGCATTGGCCATGTACGCCTTATGTGTATTGCTCGGAATGTTCTTAATGATCTGCTTTTATAACCTCTTGGTTTGGGTTTTCACCAAAAGAAAACCCTCTTTTTTTATGAAGGGAATGTCCTCTGTTCAACTTTTGGCATTTTCTACCAGTTCAAGTGCCGCCACCTTGCCGGTAACCATGGATAGGGTTGAGAAAAAATTAGGCGTCAGTGAGGATGTGACCAGTTTTGTGCTGCCCATCGGTGCTACCATTAACATGGATGGAACCAGCCTATACCAAGCCGTAGCCGCTGTGTTCATTGCGCAGGCCTTCGGAATGGATTTATCTTTTGGAACTCAAATGGGAATTGTAGCTACAGCAACTCTTGCCTCTATTGGCTCGGCAGCAGTACCGGGAGCCGGGATGGTCATGCTGGTGATTGTGTTAGCACAAGCGGGAATTCCCGAAGCCGGGCTGGCCTTGATTTTTGCCGTTGATCGTCCCTTGGATATGTGCCGAACCACGGTAAACGTTACCGGTGATGCTACTGTCTCCATGCTCGTAGCCAAATCTATAGGAAAATTAAAAGACATTGACCTGCTCAAGAAAGAGTTGAGAGATTAAAACAAATGTGAATTACCCACCCACGGCAGAGCCGATGAGTTGGATTTCAAGAGTCGCAGACTCACCTAATGGTAACGCCAATAGCACAAACGAAATAATCCTCTGACTAAAAAGGTACGCTCACCTCAAAAGTGCTTGAACAGAAAAGAATGCACATCTTCTTTGAACTGATCGATGAGTAGTTTTTTACAGTACTTGCAAACAAAAATGAGTGGGCACTTGAAGTAGTGCTTTGAACGATTTGCAAAAATGGACATCACTTAGACAGGAGTGAAAATGCAGCAAAGAATATTCTTAAATGAAGGAGTAAAGATACTATCGTCAGGAACTGGCCGTTACGCAGGTAGAGACTTAAGTCAGGCTGCTTCTCAAGAGCACAGGGCTATAAAACCCGAAGCCCATTTCTCTTCAGCAAACCGGGGGTTCACAAGGGGGGCTTGGGGCGAGAATCCTCACTAAAAAACACCCTAATCCATACCCTTTACTGATTTTGATGTTTAAACTCAAAAAAGCCTTCGGTCACACTGATTATTGCTTATTTTAGCATTTTAAAAGTATTTTGTTTTGGCTAAAAAAAAGGTGACCCCTCTGATGAAACAGTACAACGGGATTAAAGCAAAGTACCCAGATGCTTTGTTATTATTTCGCGTTGGCGATTTTTATGAATCCTTTGGTGCAGATGCCGTTAAAGTATCACGTATTTTAAACATTGTTTTAACCAATAGAAACAATGGCGGGGAAAAGACAGAATTAGCGGGATTTCCACACCACGCTCTACATACTTATCTTCCTAAATTAGTCAAAGCAGGAGAACGTGTAGCGATTTGTGACCAGCTGGAGGACCCTAAACAAGCCAAGACCATCGTCAAGCGAGGAGTTACCGAAATGGTAACCCCCGGAGTGGCCCTAAACGACGAGGTCCTACAAAGTACTTCCAATAATTTCTTAGCTGCCATTCACTTTGCCAAAGCAAATCTCGGTATCTCTTTGCTCGACATTTCTACTGGAGAGTTTCTATTGGCACAAGGAGATGCAGATCAAATCGACAAACTTCTTCAAAATTTCAACCCCAGTGAAATTCTGGTCGCCAAAAACAACAAAAAAGCTTTTACAAAAAAATTTGGAAAAGCCTTTCATCTTTATCTCAAAGAAGATTGGTTGTTCAAACCCGATTTTGCTCACGAAAACTTAAACCGGCATTTTGAAACAAAAAACTTAAAAGGCTTCGGAGTCAACCATTTGGAAAATGGAATTATTGCTGCAGGGGTTATTCTGCACTATCTTGAAGAGACACAGCACCATCAGCTCAAACACATTACGAATCTAAGCAGGATTGCAGAGGAAGATTATGTCTGGATGGATCGGTTTACCGTCCAAAATCTAGAGCTTTACCATTCCCATAACCCAAGATCG
>JAJYSO010000133.1 GCA_021793535.1 Bacteroidota bacterium
TTGGTATTCTCCGTTTTTCCAGGCCGGATCCATTTGAATCAACTCCATCGCCATTTTTCTTTGGATCCAGTTCCTTCCAGCAATTTCAACCGGCAAGCTGGCCAGCGGCATCAAGGCATCCATAAAGTCAGGATAGGTATACCCCCACATCCAGGTATGCATACCGCCCATAGAAGTTCCCATGACCAGTCGCAAATGATTCACCCCGAGGTGTTCGGTGACCAGTAAATACTCGGCACGAACCATGTCCTGATAGTCGTATTTTGGAAACTTCATATGCAATCCATCACTGGGTTTACTGGATTGGCCATGACCGATATCATCGGGCAAAATGATAAAATACTTATTCGCATCCAGAAGCTGACCGGGCTGAAACAGATTTCCGGCAAACCGATCGCTTAAAAACTGGTTTCCACTCCCTGTTGTACCGTGCATGATTAACACTGCATTGGTTACCTTTCCCTGCTCGTCTTTTTTAGGTGTCCCTATGGTAGTATAATGGATCCGCAGGGAATCCAATTCTTCGCCAGAGGCAAACTGGAATTGCTCCAGTATAAAGTCTCCACTACGAGGAGTAGGGTAGTTATTCTGTCCATACCCATAACTAAAACAGGCCCATAGAACAAAAACATATAGATATCTTTTCATCATCACCAGGTTTAAAGTTGTTTGTATCTGTATCACAGCCAGATAGTTCATCCGGCTTTTTTAGTTGTATTGCAATTTCTTTAAGGTCGTCCTTTACATTCAAAAAAGAAAGGTACTAAAATTAACAAGGTTTACAGCTTTTTTTTCGCGCCAAAATACATCCGACCCCACATGGTGCCGGATGCTCCCCTTCAAAAACAAAGAAGGTTACTCCCAAAAAGAAGAGTCTTTCTTAAAAAAGCCGTGCCTAACCTATTAAACCAGCAGCGGATCGCTGCTCTTTTTAAATATTAAGGATCATTTTGATACTGATGTTACGTCCCATATTAAAGACCCCCATTCGACCCGTTACCAAATTCTCAGGCGCATATTTCAATCGGCTCAAATGATTTTGATAGGCTTTATCCGTTAAATTTTCCACGTTTAGGTAGAGGCTCATAAAATCTTTTTTATGAAAGACTTGAACATCCGTTCCCAGTCCCAAGCTCCATAGTGCGTAGGCTGCAGTGGGCGTTTCCGTGTCAAAAGCCTCTAAAATTCGATCCTGTTTAAAATTGTACTCCATCCCCACTTTGACGTACAGGTTCGATAAAAGCTGATTCACCTCTTTAAATTGCGCTCGCAACCCCGTTGTATATCGAGGAGCTGGAATGGAAGGCAAGTACTTGGACGCCTTGGGTTGGTGGCGCTGGGTTCCATTAACAAAAGAAAAAGTATGATCAAAGTGAAGCCAATCCAGAGGATGTGGATGGAGATCTAAATATACCTCTCCTCCATATAAAACAGCATCTCCCGAAGCGTATTCATAGCCGGAAACCGAATCGTCAAGATCGGGTATAAGCTCTTGTTCTTCTTCTGGACTCAACCGCTGTATAAACACGTAGTTTTTAATGTAGTTTACAAAGGGAGTAACCTCCAACGTCCAATGTTTAGAATCCATATAATACCCAAAATCGATTTGATTACTGCTCTCCGGTTTTAAATTTGGATTTCCCAATTCATATCTAAAGGTTCCTTCATGCTTCCCATTAGAAGACAATTCTGCAATATTCGGAGCCCGATAACCTCGAGATAGGTTAAGCTTTAATGTAGATTGATCATCGAGCTGATAGGAGAGCCCTATACTTCCGGAGAAACCGTTGAAATGCGTGCGAAGGGCCGCAAATTTCTCTGTGGCGCCTTCTGCCGAAGAGGAAACCGGTTCCTCTTCTTCATCGAGGAATAAGGCCTTGGTGTGCAGTGTTCGGTTATCAAAACGAAGTCCTCCGGCCAGGGTGAGCTTATCAAAGGTCTTCTGTGTAAAAAGATATCCTCCTATATCGAATAAGTCGTAGTCCGGAATCAAAAACTCTTCGCCAAGGTTAGTGTTCCCTTGTTGCATTCCACTTACCCCCGCGGTGGTTTCCCAGCCGTTTTTCTTCTCAAAATTATAGCGCAAGTTATAGGTAAAGGTATTCAAACGCAGGGCCATATCCACCTGGTCCGGAGTCGTCGGGTCTTCGAATTCCTTTCGGCTATTGCTCTGAAAGCCCAAATCCGCCCGTAGGCTGCCTTTACTAAATTTAATATACGTATTGGAAGCAGCACTAAGGTGATTGATTCGCTGATACGGAAACCCGATTCGATACCCTTTGAAATCCCGCTTTTGAGCCACTACTTCTTCTCCTTCCGCATTTTCAAAAATAAACCGCCCCGAATCATCCCGTTCACCTTCCACAATTCCCAAGTCCGTATTAAAAGAACTCAGCGTTAAATAGGTATGTCCCCAATCCTTGGAGAGGCCCAAAAACAAATTCCCATTAAATTCTCTAAACCCAGAGTTGTATACACGGCCGTCATATTTATTCTTATAGGCATTGGCGTATTTATTACTAAAACGTCCTTGCCACTGAAAATCTCCCTTTGTTCCCGCGTTGGTCAGAGAATAGCCCAACATATCGTTATTGGATTGGTAATTGGTTACCACTTGTGATTCGATAACTCCTGAAGGTAATGGCCGAGGCGATAAAAAATTGATCACCCCCGCAATGCCATCAGAACCGTACATCAAACTCCCGGGCCCCTTCATGATCTCAACCCGATCCACGGCATATTCATCAATTTCAATCCCATGTTCATCTCCCCATTGCTGCCCTTCCTGTCGGATGCCGTTGTTCAAGGTCAATACCCTATTGTACCCTAATCCGCGAATCAAAGGCTTAGAAATGGCTGCTCCCGTTGTAATTTGACTCACCCCTGGAACACTCTTGAGGCCGTCAATAAGATTGGTGGCGCTATTTTGTTTTAAAGCATTTTCATCCAATGCCTTCACGGCAATGGGACTTCGTTTACGCTCAGTAGAACGTCCCACACCAGTTACCACTACCCCTCCTAATTCGGTAACAGAGGGCTGCAACTCGATGTCGATTATTGTATCGTTTCGAACCACCAAGTGCTTAGAGATGTTCCTATATCCGATACCACTGACTTCCACGAGATAATCTCCGGGCTTCAGGTTCTTTATTTCATATTTTCCATCGATATCCGAAGTCGTTCCTCGGTTGAGATCCGAAAGATAAATCAAGATCCCTGGTAGCGGTTCTTGGGTCGCTTTATCCTGTATATTTCCAGAAATCGTATATTGTGAAAAGGCGGGAAAAAAGCTTAGGAGTAGGCAGCATAAGCCTAATATTTTTTTGAGTTGCATAATTGGAGTTTAATTTTTTTTTAAAAAGGAACTTCCCTTTCAACGCAGAAGGACACATCAAAAGGTATTTTTCAATCGATTAAACTCGTAATAGGAGGCCCTTTGTTCAAATGGTAGGCCAGTGGAGTCGAAAGGTAATGTTTTGGCGAAAACATAAACCCCTCCGACTGCGCTTCAAAAGCTATAGGGACAAAAACAAAAATAGAAGGTTTGTGTTCGGTCACCACATGGTAATCACACAACCAGCACTTCTTTTTAAAGACGTCCAGTTGCTGCCCTTGGTCTGTATGGGTAACAAAAGACAACCCAAGCTCCCCCTTTTTCACAAAGTGATGATGGTGAAGCAGGATAAAAGGGGTATTGACAAAAAGATAGGTCAATAACAAAAAGACCCCTATCCCTCTTATATGTCGCCGATTATTCAAGAAGACTTCAATTTTTAACGAAAATAAACAAATTTTCAACTTCGCCAAACAGAATCATTTCTTTTTACTGCTTTGTGGGTCAACCCTTTAATTATTATTCTCAAAGCGGAGCTCTTGCAGGAAAAAAATCTTTGAAACAGCACTAACAACCGTCCAGGCAGCCTCCACAAGTGCTTCTTCCTACAAAAGCTTTTTCGGTTCTAAAAAAGAGAGCAAAGTCTTCTTTCTCTGGATGCACACAACTTTCTTCTTGAATTGTAAATTTTATGTCTATCTTTAAGGGTCAAACCTATAACCATAAAAGTCAACCTCCATGAAAATGCTCCTGAACCTTTTCCTCCTTCTCTTCATGGGAACTGCCTTTGCCCAGTCGATTCCCTCCAAAGAAGTACAAATAAAATCTGCGGTATTGGCCGCTCCAGAAATGTACCGAGATCACGCGACAGTCATCGGATATGATACACAAGGTCAATTCACAACCTTGCGCCAGGGAAATAACGGAATGGTCTGCTTGGCGGATGACCCACATCAAAAAGGAATCAGTATCTCCTGCTATAGTGATAAACTAGAACCTTTTATGAAACGCGGTCGGGAACTGACCGCTGAGGGGAAATCCACCGCAGAAAAGCGCGCCATACGAAAAAAAGAGATTGAGCAAGGTACGCTTCCCCTTCCCAAAGAGCCGGCGGCCACCTACGTATTATCGGCAAAAGATTCGGATTTTGACCCCCAAACCGGTAATTTAAAGAATAGCAGCCTACGCTATGTGTTTTACAAACCGTACATGACTGTGGAAGAAACCGGGTTGCCCGATAAACCCCAAGGCCCAGGAATGCCTTGGTTAATGGACGCGGGAACCCACCGTTCTCACATAATGATTACCCCACAATAAAAATGGACAAGCCTACTCCAAAATATTCATGGAAAAAAAGCTATTCCTTTGTGCTCCTTACAAACTTGCTCTATATCTTATTGTTTTACTTCTTGATGAATTGGGCTTCTTAAAAACATTCAAATGGGTGCTTTAGATTGGGTTATACTTCTTTTTACACTCGTTTTCATTGTGGCATATGGAACCTATAGAACTAGAGGACAAAAACAGGTAAGTGATTTTTTAAAAGGGGGGAACCAGAGCAAATGGTGGACTGTAGGACTTTCTGTAATGGCGACTCAAGCCAGTGCCATTACTTTTCTTTCCACTCCAGGACAAGCTTTTAGTGACGGAATGGGATTCGTGCAGTTTTACTTTGGTCTTCCTCTTGCCATGGTGGTTATCTGCTTGGTTTTTATCCCTATTTATCACAAACTCAAAGTCTACACGGCTTATGAATTTTTAGAAACCCGCTTCGATCTCAAAACCCGTACCCTTACCGCTCTTTTGTTTCTCATTCAACGGGGATTATCGGCAGGAATTACCATTTTCGCTCCAGCCATCATCTTGTCCGTGGCATTGGGCTGGAATTTGATTACCTTAAACCTCATTATTGGCATTCTAGTAATCGTTTATACTGTATCGGGCGGAACCCGTGCTGTAAACATCACTCACAAACAACAAATGGCCGTAATCTTCATGGGGATGTTGATCGCCTTTGGATTGATTGTCAGTTACCTCCCGGAAAATATTACCTTTAAAAATGCACTTCAAATTGCCGGAGCAAGCCAAAAGATGAACATCCTCGATCTCTCTTTTGACTTCGATAACCGGTATACCCTTTGGAGCGGACTGCTGGGAGGTTCTTTTCTCGCCTTATCCTATTTTGGCACGGATCAGAGTCAAGTACAGCGTTACTTATCGGCAAAATCGATCCGACAAAGCCAAATGGGGATGATCTTCAATGGATTCTTGAAAGTACCCATGCAGTTTTTTATCCTCTTAACCGGCGTCATGGTCTTCGTGTTTTATCAATTCAACAGCACCCCGCTCAACTTTAACCCTTTGGCTGAAAAGACCGGGGCCCACTCCGAGGCTTATCAAGAAGTAAAACAAGCCTTGGAAAACAACCGT
>JAJYSO010000134.1 GCA_021793535.1 Bacteroidota bacterium
ATCTAGGAACTTGAATGATTAAGCGGTGATTCTTCTTTCCGCTTGGCTTACATTAAAAAATTTTAATCTGTTTTTAATCCGGTTATAATCATACTCAAAGGTGCATTTAACCTTTAGTTCTTCTCTTTGCAGTTATCATAAAAAGAACCTCCAACAGTCCCTATGAGCAATCAAAAGATCACCCTCATTTTATTTTATCTTTTTTTGGGTACCGGTCTGTATAGCCAAGTGCTCAAGGATACTTTATATTTAACCTTACCGGAAGCAGAAAAGAACCTACTCCAAAACAACTTACCGCTCCTGGCTGAGGAACTAAATATTGCCATGGCCAAGGCCGAGGTCATTCAGGCCAAAGTTTGGCCCAATCCAACATTGAGTATAGAAAACGTTAATCCCTATACTACCTCCTATCAACGACGTCACGCTGAGGAACAAGCCTCCTTGTTTGGCAGCGAAAGTCTGGGGAAATACCACCAGATAGAAATTCAATTAGAACAGGTTGTTTCTCTTGCTGGCAAACATAGAAAACGCAGGTCCTTGGCCGAAGTAGCTGTTGAAGAGGCAGAAGCCTATTTGGCTGATTTCTTATGGGATTTAAAAACAGAGTTTAGAAAAACCGTTTATAACTATACCTATACACAACAGTATCTAGGTGATCTTCAAAAACGATATACCTCCATAGGCACTTTAATAAATGCCTCTAAAAACCAATATCAACGTGGTAATCTCAGTAAAATGGAGCTCATCCGGTTGCAAGCCTTAAAAGTAGAGTTGCACTCCGACATTCTCGAATTACAAACAACTCTTGAAGCGCTCCAAGGAACCTTATCTTTGCTCTTAAATCAACCGAACAGAAAAGTATTCTCCTTTGAATTAGAGGAGGCCCCTCTGGAAGGGATAGCACCAAACTACAACAAAGATGATCTGTTTCATCTGGCCCGCACAAACCGACCGAAAATCCTTCTTTCCGAGCTTCATATAGACCATGCCTCCAAAGAATACGATCTTGAAAGATCACAGCGTATCCCTGATGTGGGAGTAGCCCTAAACTATGATCGCGGAGGGGGTATCTATCCGGATTACATAGGGCTTGGAATAGCACTAGACCTGCCCTTTTTTAATACCAATAAAGGAAACATTAAAAAAGCGGCCCTCCAAATCACACAAAAAGAGTATCAGCATGAACACTTACTCCAGGCATCAAAAAACGCCTTATCACAAAAACATGAAGAAGTCCTACGGCTTGCGCAGTTCTTGGAAAATACAGGCGCTGATTACCTTCTGGATTTGGACAATATGATGAAAGCCTATACCCAATATTTTAAAGAGCGCAGCATCGACATTACCACTTATATGGATTTTTTAGAGGCCTATTTGGAAAACAAAAAAACCGTACTACAACGTCAAAAAGAATATCGCATGGCCATTGAAGATATAAACCGCCTGACAGGAATCGAGCTCATCGAGATGACGAAGTAAAGAAATAATACCCATAAAATGAAAAGCAAAAAGAATTTTAAAATGGTGTTTATGCAGCTGTTATGCGTAAGTTTTCTCTTGATTTCTTGCCGTCAAAAAGGCAAACCAACCCACTCTGAAGGAAAGAGCGATCATCCTTGTATAAGCGATAGCGAATTAAAAACCTTCCAACCTTTAAAAGTAGAGAATACTCCCGTTATTAAAGAACTGCGACTCACAGGAAAAGTGGTTTATAATCCCAATAAAGTTTTAAACTATGTCAGTCTGGTCAGTGGAACCATTGTACACTCCTATATCTCTTTGGGCGATCAAGTACAAAAAGGACAGGTTTTAGCCGAAATAAAAAGTAATGAACTCAATGAAATGCAAGCTGAAGTCATACAGCTGAAGGCCGATCTAAAAGTTGCTCAACGAGAATTGGAGTCCATCCAAAATTTTTATCAAGATCAGGTCGCATCAGAAAGAGAATTGATTCGAGCTCGAAGTGAAAAAGAAAAAATCGAAGCAGAATTGAATAAATTACAAAACAACCTCCAGCTTTATCCTCAAGGCAAGGAAAAGAGCCTCTTTCAAATCAGAGCACCACAGTCAGGTTTTATCGTCAAAAATCGCATGGTAAACAGTGCTCAAATTAGTACAGATGGAGAGCCTTTATTCACCCTATCGGATACTCGACAGGTCTGGGTAAATTTGAATGTACACGCCTCAAACCTCGGTGCTGTACAACAGGGTATGCCCATTCAAATCAAGACCAGGTCCTATCCAGATCGAGTCTTTCACGGAAAAATTCAACATCTATCCAATATAGTGGACCCGGAAGAAAATGTGATCAAAGCCCGAGTAGTATTGGAAAATAAGTCTCTGTTATTAAAGCCTGGTCTCTTCGTAGAAGGGCTTATAAAAGCCGAGACCGAATTAAAAATGCCCCGGTTGCCTGCCTCTTCGGTCATCTATCAAAACAATGACAATTATGTCGTAATCATTCAAGACAGCTGCAAAATAGACTTCCGAAAAGTGGAGGTGTTTTTATCCAATGAAAAGGAGCTGTATATAGAAAAAGGAGTCCATCCAGGGGACGTAGTCGTCACCAAAAAGGCGCTATTACTCTTTGGAGAGCTAAAATAAGAAGATACCCATCACACGGAATAGAATTACAAAGAATGAAAAAATTTACAGATGCCCTGGTTTCATTTTCTCTGAAAAACCCGCTCATCATTTTCTTTTTGGTTGGCTTAATGGTCGCTATCGGGAGCTACAGTTACCTGCATACCCCCATTGAAGCCTATCCCGATGTAACCAATACAAGGGCCCGAGTTATTGCACAATGGCCCGGTAAAAGCGCCGAAGAAATGGAGCGTTTTGTCACCTTACCGATCATGAGGGAAATGAATACAATACCCAAGAAAGAAAACGTTCGTTCTATTTCCCTCTTCGGTCTTTCTGTGATCTCCGTTGGTTTCGGCGATGATGTGGATGATTTCTATGCTCAACAATATGCTTCTAATCGAATACAAGATTTAGACTTACCCGAAGGGGTAGAAATCGAAATTGAACCTCCCTCTGGGGCAACCGGTGAAATCTTTAGATATATTGTCCAAAGCGATCGCCCCATCAAAGAACTTTCCGCATATCACAAATGGGTCATTGAACCTGAATTATTGGCCGTGCCCGGCATTGCTGCAGTTGAAGATTTTGGAGGAGAGGAAAAAGTATATCAGGTTCAAGTCAATCCCGTTGCGTTGGAACAATATGATCTGTCTCCTTTGGATGTGTATGAATCCCTGTCCAAGAGCAATATCAATGTAGGGGGTGACATGATTCAAAAGGGCGACCAAACCTACGTGGTTCGAGGCGTTGGGCTTCTCACCAGCATAGAAGATATTAAAAATACCTTAATCACCTCCAATCATGGAACTCCTGTACTCATTAAAGACATCGCTAATGTCCAAGTGAGTGCCAAACCTCGATTAGGCCAAGTGAGTTTGGATGATCAAGACGACGTTATTCAGGGGATTGTTATTATGCTTCGAGGAGAGAATCCTGAAGAAGTTATTGCAGGGGTAAAAGAAAAGATTAAGGAATTAAATCACAGGATTCTACCTCATGACATCCAGCTCAAACCCTTTATCGATCGCACCGATTTAGTACAAACCACAGTTAAAACGGTATCCACCAATCTTTTGGAAGGCATCATCCTAGTGTCTCTTATTATCTTTATTTTTCTATTTGATTGGCGCACCACCCTAACTGTAGCATTGGTTATCCCCCTCTCTTTTTTGTTCGCCATTATCATGCTTAAAATCCAAAAAATGCCGGCCAATCTAATTTCCATGGGGGCGCTTGACTTTGGATTGTTACTGGAAGGAACGCTGGTAATTGTGGAAGCAGTGTATGTGGCCTTAGAGAAAAAGTCCATAGCTTATGGAAGAGAACGGTATAATAAACTCTCAAAATCCGGCACCATCAAACGGGTGATCAGTAAAGTAGCTCCACATATTTTCTTTGCTCAGCTCATTCTCATTGTAGCCCTTTTTCCAATTTTCTCTTTTCAAAAGGTAGAAGGCAAAATGTTTTCTCCCCTAGCCTATACCTTAGGGTATGCCTTACTCGGGTCTCTTCTGTTGAGCCTTACTTTTGTACCCGCTATGAGCAAGGTTATGCTAAAAAAGAACCTCAAACCCAGAAAGAGTCCAATTTCGGAAGCCTTTAAGCGAGGAGCGTTCTGGTTATATGAAAAAGCAACGGCTCGCCGAAAACTAACCTTGATCATTTTCAGCATCCTTTTACTCTTTTGTGGAATTAAAATGGCCCATTACGGCAGTGAGTTCATTCCGGAACTCAATGAAGGCGCAATTTATGTACGCGCGACTCTGCCCACCAGTATTAACCTTAAAGAATCTGTACAAACAGGAAAGGAAATTCGCGAGAAATTGAGTGAATTTGACGAGGTTAAATTCGTACTCAATCAAACAGGACGACCCAATGACGGAACTGACCCCACCGGTTTTTTCAACAATGAATTCCACATTGAGTTAAAACCCAAAGAGCAATGGAAACGAAAAATAGCAAAGCAGGAACTACTAGATGAGATAAAAGATTCCCTGGCCACATTTAAAGGGATAACCTTTGGATTTAGCCAGCCCATTCAGGACAACGTGGAAGAATATGTAGCAGGTGTCAAAAGTTCATTGGTTGTAAAAATATTTGGAGATGACCTATTTGAAATGGAGAAGCAAGCGGAGGCTGTGGCAAATAGTATAAAAAAAGTTCCTGGCATTGCCGATGTATTGGTTTATGAGAACATCGGTTCTCCTGAGCTTCAAATCCATCTGGATGAACGTAGAATGGCACAATATGCCATCAGCACTGAAGAAGCCCAAGCTGTAATCGAAATGGCTATCGGTGGGAAGAAAGCTTCTTCCTTTTATGAAAAGGAACGAAAATTCGACATCCAAATACGCTTTGAAAAAAGTTACAGGGATAGTGAAATAGAAATTGGCAATATTTTAATTCCTTCCTTAGATGGCCATAAAGTCCCCTTACAGGAGATTGCCGATATCGAATTCAAGACCGGCCCGGCCTTCATATATAGAGAAGGAGGAAGCCGGTATACCTCAATAGGTTTTAGCGTCGATGGACGGGACCTGGGCAGTGCTATTGCAGAAGCTCAAAAAACCGTGCAACAAGAAGTCCATTTCCCATCTGAAACAAAGGTAACTTGGGCAGGAGAATTTGAAAGTAAAGAGCGGGCCACCAAACAGCTTAGCTACATTGTTCCGGCGGTTCTTTTATTAATTGTTTTTTTGCTTTATCTAAACTTTGGAAGCATACGAGACACCCTTGTAAGTATTTCAACGGTTTTCTTTGCCTTCATCGGCGGGTTTATATCTCTCTGGGCCACAGGTACCATTTTTGGTATCTCTGCCGGTATTGGGTTTATCATATTGTTTGGGGTAGTTACCATTAATGGAATCATTCTCGTGGCCCAAATCAAGGAAAACTTACAAAAAATGCCATTAGAGAAATCCATATCTACTGCCATTGCTCAGCGGTCAAGACCTATTGTCATGATTGCACTCATGGGGTCCTTAGGTCTCTTTCCTGCAGCTCTTTCCACTGGAATGGGATCTGAGATTCAGAAACCTTTAGCCATTATGATTTCCGGAGGATTACCCATAGCTATGCTTTTATCCTTTACGGTCCTTCCTCAAATTTTTTATTTGGTCTACAAAAAGAGGTCTTAAGACCAAATCTGTCCTGTAAAAAAGAGGGGGTTAAAT
>JAJYSO010000135.1 GCA_021793535.1 Bacteroidota bacterium
ATCTACGGTCTACAACCAAGAGGAATGCCAAAATCTAGAAGAGCCTGAAATAAAAGAAGAAGAGATGAAATTCCGAGCAGATCAAGAAGATCCCTATACGTTTAAGTTTTGGGAAGGTGTAGACCAAGACGATAAGCCCATCTATATAGAAAAAACCATCGTTGTTTCAAAAGAAGATGGAGTAGAGGATCCGGACGAGGAGTAACTTTTTAATAAAATTTACACTTGAGTGTAAAAAGACTCATAAGGGGATGTAAAAAAGGCGAATTAAAGTCGCAAGAAAAATTATATCAATTATTGTCCCCTAAGCTGTTTGCGGTTAGTCTTAAATACTGCCGCAGTTATGAGGAAGCGGAAGATAATTTACACGATGCTTTTATCACCCTATTCAACAAAATCGACCAGTTTGATTTTAAGGGATCCTTCGAAGGCTGGGCCAAACGCATCACCATTAATACTGCCTTACAAAACTACCGCAAGCAGCAAGTCTTTGACATTATTGACTACAGCAATATTGAAGAAACAGAAGAGGAGCTCTCTGTCGAGCAGACACAGATCTCCACTGATTTTCTCTTAGGCTGTATTCATGAATTACCCTACCGGTATCAAGTGGTATTCAGCCTGTATGTGCTGGATGATTACTCGCATCAGGAAATCGCTGAAATATTAAAGATCTCCATTGGAACATCAAAGTCCAATTTATCCAGAGCTCGTCAATTACTCAGGGATAAGATTACGGATCATGAAAGATCTTCAAGTTTTAGAAAACATACCCCATGAAGGAAAGAAAGAGCATAGACAGATTATTCCGGGAAAAGTTTAAAGACTTCGAAGCGACTCCTCATCCTGCACTTTGGAATCGCATACAATCCGATCTAAAAGGAGTAAAAAAAACCTCTTTGATTCCACTTTGGGTAAAACTAAGCGGTGTTGCGGCCCTCTTAGTAATGGCATTCTTTATCGGTAAAAATTGGCTGATTTCGGAGGCCACTCCTCCATCCGTGGTCAATTCTCCCACCTCGATCGAATATGAGAAGGAAGCTTCTCCCCAAACCTCGACGCGTGCGGTTCTAACATCGATTAAACCGGTGGATTTGGTAAAAGCTGAAGTCCAGATGCCATCCTTCCAAGCCGCTTCCCCCTACTTCTTTAAAAAATATCAGCCTATCGATGAACACAGAGCACAAGAAGGCTACAAGTCAGCCCCTTCTTCTCCCTCCCAGGATTTCTTGGCCCTAGAGGCGGAAAAAGAACGGAAAAAATCAACTTTAAGGGATAGCCTATATCACTCAGGAGGCAACAAACAGGATTCTCCAATCAAACAACGCTCGCTCTTTGAAGAAATTGCCCAGCAGCAACAGCAAGAAACAACCTCAAAAGAAACCGAAAAGTCACCTCGATTTGCACTTCGACCAAATGTTTCCCCAATCTATTACAGCAGTATGGGAGGAGGCAGCGCCTTAGATCCCAAGTTTTCAGAAAACAAAACCAAAGGTAATCTCACAGCCTCTTATGGTATCGATGTAACCTATGCCGTATCCAAGCACTTCAAACTCCGATCGGGAATCAATAAAGTCAACTTGAGCTACAACACACCAGATATCGCTTATCTCGCTGCTCAATCCCATATCGGGATTCGAGCCTTAGGTGCTAAGGACAACCTGAATAACGCGGTGATCGTCTCTACCGTATCCAAAAAGAATTTGGCAGAAGCAGTCCAAAATAATGCGCAGAAAATTACCATGGCCAGTGCCTACACAGAAGCTGAGCTCCACCAGGAACTTTCCTATATCGAAATTCCGGTCGAGTTTATGTATAGCTTGGTCGACCAAAGATTCGGGATTCAGCTTATCGGAGGAACCAGTGCATTAGTACTCAACAATGATCGCATCAACCTCACCTCTGCCGTAGAGACTAAAAACCTGGGAAGAGCAGAAAACGTAAATAGCTTTAGCTTCACGGCAAACTTCGGGATGGGGTTCAATTATAAACTCTCAGAGCACCTCGGCTTTAGCGTGGAGCCCACCTTCAAATATCAACTTAATGGTTTTAGAGGGGAAACCGGGAATTTCAAGCCGTACTACCTAGGGTTGTATTCAGGAATCAGTTTCAAATTTTAGCTCACTTGTGTTTGAGTGCCTCGAGAATTAGGTCATAGGCTTGTTGTCGAAGGATCGCTTTATCTTTGTGCACATCCATGCCCTGTGTGGAAATTGGAGGCATGATTCTCGCCCGTAGTCTGCCTGGACATGCCCTCCCATATTTGGCCTTGTAAGGAAATTTTCGCTTATTATCGTACAAAATCACTGGTAAAATATCGAGCTCGTGCTCAATGGCCATCCGGAAGGCACCATCTTTAAATCGGCCCAAGGCCAAAGCGTAATTCTTGGGAACCCCCCCTTCGGGAAAAATACAAACGCCACTTCCCTGCTTAAAGCGGCGTTGAGCCTCTTCAAAAACAGCTTTTTTGCTTTGGCGATTTTCTCGATCCACCAAAATCGAAGAACGGCTATAGAAAAACCCAAATAAGGGCATTTTAGCCAATTCCTTCTTTCCAATAAACACAAAGGGACACGGAACAGACCAAAACATCATCATGATATCCACCATCGAACTGTGGTTGGCAATAACGACATAGCTCCTGTTTTTATCCAGCTTTTTCGTCCGCTTTACTTTTGGAAAAAAACCCATCCCCAGTAAAATCAAAATACTCCACGTACGGGCCACCACATAAAATTGCGGATAAGTTTTTTCGCTGATCGTGGTCAGAAACAAGAATGGAAACAACAGAATTGTCACCACTCCTATCATCACATAAAACCAAAAGCGGTATAACAAATCCAATAGGTACAACAGTGCTTTCATGGGATCAAAAATAAACAATTCTATGAAGCAGATTATTCAAAACACTTACCTTTACAAAAAAATAAATTATGGCAAGAATATTAACCGGAATTCAAAGTACAGGCGTACCACATCTGGGGAATTTATTGGGGGCCATTATCCCTGCCATCGAGATGGCCAATGCTTCCGATGACGAATCTTTTCTATTTATTGCAAATTTGCACACCTTGACCCAAATCAAAGATGGTGCGACCCTTAAAGAAAATACGTATGCTGTGGCTGCTGCTTGGCTAGCCTTTGGGTTAGATGTCAAAAAATCCGTCTTTTACCGGCAAAGCGATGTTCCTGAAACCACAGAATTAACCTGGTATTTAAATTGTTTCTTCCCTTATCAGCGCCTGACGCTAGCCCATGGATTTAAAGACAAAGCCGATCGTTTAGAAGACGTCAATGCCGGCTTATTCACCTATCCGATGCTCATGGCCGCGGACATCCTGTTATACGATGCGGAAATCATCCCGGTCGGGCGTGATCAAATGCAACACATTGAAATGACTCGTGATGTAGCCACTCGTTTTCATGCCAAGACCGGAAAAGAAATCTTTGTTCTCCCCCAAGCACGGGTGGTTGAAAATATTACCGTAATCCCAGGCACGGATGGCGAAAAGATGAGCAAGTCCCGACAAAACTACCTCAACTTGTTTCAATCCGACAAAGCCCTAAAAAAACAAGTCATGAGCATCCAAACCGACAGTACGCCTTTAGAAGAGCCGAAGGACCCCAATACTTGCAATGTGTTTAACATCTACAAATTGATTGCCTCCCCGCCAGCGGTAGCACAAATGCGGCATAACTATCAAGCAGGGGGGTATGGATATGGGCATGCCAAGAAAGCATTGTTTGAACTGCTGGTCAAGAAATACGCTAAAGAGCGGGAGAAATATGCTTATTATATGGAACACAAAGAGCTCTTGGACCAAGCCTTGGAACATGGTGCCGCCAAAGCGAGAAAAGTGGCTCATCACACGCTTCATCGTGTCCGCACGGAATTGGGTTATTAAAAATCAATAGCTTACCTTTATAAAAATTAAGTACCATGGCTTCTCTATTCACCAAAATCATTAACGGGGAACTCCCCGCTTATAAAGTGGCTGAAACGGATACGTTTCTCGCCTTTCTCGACATACAGCCCAACACCAAAGGGCATACCTTATGTATTCCCAAAAAGGAAGTGGACCGAATTTGGGATTTGGATGAAAATACATTCTCCGAGTTGATGGCCTTTTCGAGAAAAGTAGCTTTCGCGATCGAGAAAACCATCGATTGCAACCGTGTGGGTATGGCCGTTGTCGGTCTAGAGGTTCCACATGTTCACGTCCACCTGATCCCTCTACATACCTTAAAGGATATGGACTTCAAGCAAGTGACCTCCCTCTCTGAAGAAGAATTTCAAGCCACCGCCAAAGCCATTGCTTCCAATTTTGAAGGATAACATACATACCCGCTTTATGGAGCGTTGCCTAGTCTTGGCTCAGCAAGCTAAAACCAAAGGACATACCGCCGTTGGAGCCCTCATTGTGAGGGGGCAAGAAATCATTGCAGAAGGACAAGAGGGAGAGGAGGCCTTACCAGATATGATGAGCCACGCAGAAAACATTGCCATCCTTAAAGCCTCGCAACGTTTAAACAGTACCACTCTTGATCATTGCCGTCTCTATACCACCGTAGAGCCTTGCTTTATGTGTAGCTATCTCATTCGGCAAACACAACTTGAAGCCGTTATATACGGCACAACTACCCCCGCCGGAGGGGATAGTTCTCCTTACCCCATCCTCAAGGCTCAGGACATCGGTCCGTGGAGCAAAACCCCAATCGTCACAGCAGGGATACTTCAAGCCGCCTGTGAGGCTTTGTTAAAAAAATAAAACCTTATTCCGTCGAAAGCTTTTGCAGCAAGATGACAAATGTAGTTCCCTTATTGATTTCACTGCGCAACACTTTGATCTTTCCATGATGGTAATCTTCAATAATGCGTTTGGCCAAGGATAGCCCGAGTCCCCATCCTCTTTTTTTAGTAGTTTCCCCAGGCTTAAATATGCGCTTGAACTTTCTTTTGGGAATCCCCTTCCCTGTATCACTCAATTTTAGAATGGCCCACTTTTTATTCTGAGTAACAGTCAAATGAATCTTTCCCTCACCTTTTACCGCATCCATAGCATTTTTGATCAAGTTTTCAATAGTCCAACTCAACAGGGAGGCATTCAACATACAAAAAATAGAGCCAGAAGAGCACTCTAAGGTAAAGTCAATCAATTTAGAGCTCCTTCGCTGCATGTATTCAAAGGTATCAGAGACGACCAGAACAAGATCTGCCTTGTCCAAGGCAGGTGGGGAGCCAATTTTGGAAAAGCGGTTGGCAATGGTGTTCAACCGATCAATATCCTTGTTCATTTCTGCAATATAGTCTTGGTCTACCCGCTCTGATCGAAGAATCTCCACCCACCCCACCAGAGAAGAAAGGGGAGTTCCAATTTGATGTGCCGTTTCTTTGGCCATCCCCGCCCAAAGCCGATTTTGCTCATTGGACTTTGAAATGGAATACATATAATACAACGCTACTAGAAAAAGGAGTACCGCTATCACAATCACAAAAGGAGCATATTTCGTCTTGGTGATGAAACTGGAATTGCCATAATAAACCACTTCATAGAGCTGATCCTCAAAATACACCTCAATCGGGTCATTTTGAGTTTTAAAAAATTGAGATAAACGAACCAATTCCTCTTGACTCTTCTCTTCTTCGGAAATGTTTTTAGCTTCGTAAAGGTCGTCCTTAACGGAGAATAAAATCATCGGAGTGG
>JAJYSO010000136.1 GCA_021793535.1 Bacteroidota bacterium
GAAGACAATCAAGAAGCAACAGTGATGAAATATGAAAAAACACGGCAAGAAATGCTCACCATGCTCCATACACACGTCATGTCCCTTAGCCTGATTTTTTTCATCACGGGAATACTCGTTTTTCTATCCAAGGCCAATCTCACCCTTAAACGCATCTTAGCCATCGAACCTCTGCTCTCCATCATCTTCACCTTTGGGGGCATCTACCTGATGTGGGTAGGGGTAACTTGGATGAAATACGTCGTGCTCATCTCTGGGATTTTAATGGCGGCTTGCTTTACTTCAGGAATTTTATTGATTCTTTGGAACCTGGCCCAAAAACCTGAGTAGAGCTAAACAATAATCCGTATATTTCACAAAATAAATTACCAATACTTATGCGAAATCTTATCCTTTTTATGCTGGGCCTCACCCTGATTTATTCTTCTAAAATCGAGGCACAAAATCAGACCGATCAACCCTTTAGCTCTCCTAAATTAGTTGTGGGAATCGTGGTCGATCAGATGCGTTACGACTACCTCACACGCTTCTGGGATCAATACGGCCAAGACGGCTTTAAACGGATGATCAAAGATGGATACAACCTGAAAAACAATCATTACAACTACGTCCCCACCTATACCGCCCCGGGGCATACCTCGATTTACACCGGAACCTCCCCTCGGTATCACGGTATTATTGCTAACAACTGGTACGATCGTTATGTAGATCAATACATCTATTGCGCAGATGACCAAAAAGTCCAACCTGTAGGAACACGAGCCGAGGCAGGAAAGATGTCTCCCGTACAACTCTTGGCCAGTACAGTGACAGATCAAAATCGTATAGCGACACAATTCAAAGGGAAAACTATAGGCGTCGCACTGAAAGACCGAGCTTCCATTATGCCTGCTGGGCATTCCGCAAATGCAGCCTACTGGTTTTATGGAAAAGATGAAGGACACTTTATTACCAGTTCCTATTATATGGATGAACTCCCACAATGGGTAAAAAGCTTCAACCAGTCCGGAAAAGCAGATGCCTACCTCAACCAAAAGTGGGAACCGTTGCACCCCCTCTCGACCTATACCCAAAGCGGACCAGATAAAACAGACTATGAAGGAGGCTTACGTGGGCAAACGACTTTTCCATATGATCTTAAAAAAATCAGTCAAAAAGAAAACGATAAAGGTGAAGCCTATGGCTATGACCTTATCTTCAATGTCCCTTTTGGCAATAGCCTGACTACGGATTTTGCCCTGGCTGCCATCGACGGCGAAGCACTAGGGCAAGATGAGATTACAGACTTTTTAACGATCAGCTACTCCAGTACAGATTATGTAGGGCATAATTTTGGAGTGAATTCCAAAGAGGTACACGATACCTATTTGCGCTTGGATAAGGATATTGCGCGGTTGCTCAAAGGGTTGGATGAAAAGGTAGGGAAGGGCTCCTATACGGTTTTTTTAACTGCCGATCATGCCGCTGTACAAGTCCCTGCTTATCTTCGATCTCAAAAAATGGAAGCTGGTTACGTCAACCCTAAAACCCTCAATGCAGATATTAAAGCTTTTGTCCAGCAAAAGTACCAAGAGGAAGGATTGCTCTCCAGTCACTCTAACAGGCAAATTTTCTTTAACTACAAAAAGCTAGACAGCCTTGACATCAATCGCAGGGAGATGGCCAATGCCCTTAAAGATTACCTGACGACTTATCCCAAAATAGCACAAGTATACACTCGAGAAATGATAGAAAGTGGTGGGTTTTCAGGGCTGATTGCCGGGCGTATAAAAAATGGATTTAACCCCAAACGAAGTGGGGATGTCGTCTATGAATTTGAGCCGGCCTATTACGCCTCAAGTAGCAGAACGGGAACTACTCACGGAAGCGCCTACAAATACGATACGCATATTCCGCTCATTTTTTATGGAAAAGGAATTCACAAAGGAGAAACTACCCAGGCTTCTGAAATCGTCGATATTGCACCTACTCTTTCTGCCTTGCTCGGCATTGCTTTTCCCAATGCCACAACTGGAAAGGTGCTCTACCAGGTCATCGACTAACTCCCTCCAACCCTTTTGCTTAAAACAAAAACAGGCCTGTAACTCATGATTAGCGTTACAGGCCTGTTATATCTTGAGGTTAATCCCTAAGAATGCATTACATCATTCCGGGCATTCCGCCACCCATAGGAGGCATTCCTCCTCCTGCTGCGCCCTTATCTTCTTCTGGGATATCCACTAAGGCACATTCTGTAGTCAAAATCATTCCTGCAACTGAAGCTGCATTCTCCAAAGCTATCCGCGTTACTTTCTTGGGATCGATGATTCCTTCTTTCATCATGTCCACAAATTTTTCTGCTTTGGCATCGTACCCATAGCTATCTTTGTGCTCAATTACTTTACTGATGATTACAGCACCTTCTCCTCCAGCATTGTTAACAATGGTACGGAGAGGGGCTTCAACAGCACGTTTCACAATATTGATACCCGTTTCTTCATCAACAGTTTCTGATTTCAATTGATCCAAAGTGGCCTTTGCACGGACAAGGGCTACACCTCCACCAGCAACAATTCCTTCTTCTACGGCCGCTCTTGTGGAATTCATGGCATCCTCTACTCGGTCTTTTTTCTCTTTCATTTCCACTTCGGAGGCAGCACCTACATAGAGTACGGCAACCCCTCCCGCTAATTTAGCCAATCGCTCTTGAAGCTTCTCTTTATCATAGTCAGAGGTAGTGGTTTCAATTTGAGCTTTAATTTGATTGACACGGTTTTTAATATTGGCATTTTCACCTGCCCCGTTAACCAGAGTTGTATTGTCTTTGTCAAGGCTTATTTTCTCAGCCCGTCCAAGTTGATCCAAAGTAGCGTTCTCTAAAGTAAATCCACGCTCTTCGGAAATCACTGTTCCTCCAGTTAAAATAGCAATATCTTCGAGCATCGCTTTGCGTCTGTCTCCAAATCCAGGAGCTTTTACAGCTGCAATTTTCAAAGATCCTCTAAGCTTGTTCACTACCAAAGTAGCCAAGGCTTCTCCTTCAACATCTTCGGCCACAATCAACAAGGCTTTTCCCTCCTTGGCTACAGGCTCAAGAACAGGCATCAAGTCTTTCATGGAAGAGATCTTTTTGTCGGTAATCAAGATATACGGATCTTCGAGCTCGGTGACCATTTTCTCACTATCGGTAACAAAGTAAGGCGAAAGGTATCCTCTATCAAATTGCATCCCCTCAACAACCTCCACATAGGTATCTGTTCCTTTGGCTTCCTCAACAGTAATCACCCCTTCTTTACCTACTTTAGCAAAAGCTTCTGCAATCAGGTTTCCAATGACCTCATCATTATTGGCAGAAATAGAGGCAACTTGCTTAATTTGAGCAGAAGAATTATCAACCTTCTTCGCTTGTTTTTCAAGGTCCTTAGTCAAGGCGGCTACAGCGCGATCAATTCCTTTTTTCAATTCCATAGGATTGGCACCCGCAGTCACGTTCTTCAACCCTTCTTGTACGATAGCTTGAGCAAGCACCGTTGCAGTAGTTGTTCCGTCTCCTGCCAAGTCATTTGTTTTTGAAGCGACTTCTTTCACCATTTGTGCCCCCATATTCTCTAGGGCATCTTTCAATTCGATTTCTTTCGCCACTGAAACTCCATCCTTGGTCACGGTAGGAGCTCCAAAACTCTTACTGATAATCACATTTCGTCCGCGGGGTCCCAAGGTTACCTTTACAGCATCTGCCAGTTTATCCACTCCTCGCTTAATGCTATCACGAGCCTCCACATTAAATTTTATATCTTTTGCCATTTTAAAATGAATTTTAAAAAATTAGTATCTTACTTTATTATAGGATGCCGAGAATTTCATCCTCTTTCATAATCAGGTAATCTTTACCATCGAGTTTCAGCTCTGTTCCCGAAAACTTACCATACAACACGGTATCCTTTACCTGTACTGTCATTTGGTGATCTTTGGTGCCCTTTCCCACCGCTACAACTGTACCTTGTTGTGGTTTTTCTTTGGCAGAGTCTGGAATATAAATACCTGAATCCGTTTTCGTTTCAGCAGCTGCCGGCTCAACTAGAACGCGGTCAGCCAATGGTTTAAATTTTACTGACATTTTATAGTATATTTAAAAGTTATTAAAATTAGACATCTTTATCTTGTCGAAAAGCATGCCATTTGAAAAAAACTGACATCCTTTATAAAAAAATGCCAACTTGTCACAAACAAGTTGGCATTTTAGCATAAGAACGGAATGAATACCTTATTGCTCTATCGAATCTGCATCTCTTCCTGCGTCATCAAGCTTAAAAGTATCATTATCCTGTGTAGTGTTCTCCTGAGTCGGTGTCGGAACGGCAGTTGGGGTATCCCCGTCCAACAAGCGAGACTCCTGTACCGTTGACCCCCCCTTATTACTGACGTTAAAAAGCAGCACAAGTACCAATAAGGCCGTAGCCAAAGTCCAGGTACTCTTGTTCAAAAAATCATCGGTCTTTTTAACCCCTCCCATTTGTTGGCCACCTCCTCCAAAAGTTCCTGACAATCCACTACCTTTAGGGTTTTGTACCATAATCACAATCACCAAAAGAAAGCAGACAATCATGATTAAGGCTAGAAATATTATTGACGTATTCATTGTTTATTGTTTTTCTTGAATTTTTTCAATTTGGTAAATTCGGTCTGCAAATAAACCACTTTTTTCGGGATTTTTCAAAATTAATATGCGATAAGCTTGAATTGCTTTATCATATTTTTTTTGTTCTACATAAATTTCAGCCAAAGTTTCGGTCATTAACCGGTCTTCAAGACCATACTTTTGATCGGGTATTCCCGCGACAGACCTGAGATCTGAAGGAATAATCTTGGGTGAAGCCTCTATGAATTTATCGATTAATTCTTGTTCCTTGGCCATTCGCCTTTCTCGTTCGGGATCCGTCCTTTGTTGAGCATGGTGCCCAAATCCTTCTGTAGAAAATTGTAACCACTCAGAAAACGTATGCAATTCTCCAGGCTTAAATTGCATGATATGATCGCCTTTCTTTTCCACGGACGAAAGTGGATCTTGTCGATCGGCTTTTGCGGGCTCTTCTGTAAATAAGTCTGGATCCAAAACCTGATCAGCCTCCTGCTCACTCATCAAAGGAAAACCGTCCTCTTCAGATTCCAAGCGGTCGTTCCGCTCCTTTATCTGTGCAGAGATCCCGTGTTGAAGGAAGGCCTCCCCCGTGATATAATCAAACAAGATCCTCCGATCTGCAGTATGTACTGCCGTCTTTCTCAAGGCTGCATTATAGAAGAAGCTATGGCTGCTGTGCAGCCCTTTAAGTTGAAGAACACGGGCAACCTGAAAATAAGGGTATTGTTGAACCACCTCATTGAGTGCCTGGGTCTCCTCCAGGCTGGGCGACCCTTCTTGTTCCATCATCTTAATCAACCTTCCTTTGTTCATCACATACGGATTTATTACCAATCGGTTAATGCTGCATTAAAGACTTCTTGGGTAATGTGTTCAAAAATCTCATCCACTGCCGAGTCTAAAGTTGATCCTGTTAATTGTTGCTGTCCGGGGTAATCATAGTAAAATGAAAATTGCCGCTCAAAATCTTTATCGGGATCTAGCGTATTTGAAAAGCGAACATTAATGGCTATCGTTAGCCGGTTTTGTGCTGCTGTGTTATCTTGTTGAGACGTCATCGGAGCGATA
>JAJYSO010000137.1 GCA_021793535.1 Bacteroidota bacterium
ATCATAACAAGGAGATAAGAAGCACGGGGTTCTTGTTACACAAATCTTCTTTTTTCCTATAAAAATCTAGGAATACCCATTAAAAACTAAGCCTTTTATAACACTCCCAAGCTGTTAGATAAAATAGGGGCTTGTAAACAACTTGTTTTATCAAGCAGGAATAAGAGGGTGAAAATTCATTTTAAATTAACTCGGCCATTACCATATAAAACGCTTATTTTTGTCAAAAGAAAAGCCGCAGACATGAGTACCATTGACTGGCAGACTGCCAAAGAATATGAAGACATTACTTATAAAAAATGCAATCATGTAGCCCGAATTGCTTTTAACCGTCCGGAGGTAAGGAATGCCTTTCGACCCCAAACAACATCCGAACTCATCGATGCTTTTCACGACGCACAAGAGGACACCTCTATAGGGGTGGTTCTTTTATCAGGAGAAGGACCCAGTCCAAAGGACGGCGGTTGGGCATTTTGCAGCGGAGGAGATCAAAAAGCCAGAGGACACAAGGGCTATGTTGGACAAGATGGAATGCACCGTTTGAACATCTTGGATGTACAACGCCAAATTCGATTTATGCCCAAGGTCGTCATCGCTGTTGTCCCCGGCTGGGCTGTGGGAGGTGGACACAGCCTCCATGTGGTTTGTGACCTGAGCATTGCCAGTAAAGAACATGCCATTTTCAAACAAACCGATGCTGACGTTACCAGTTTTGATGCGGGGTATGGCTCTGCTTATCTGGCTAAAATGATCGGTCAAAAAAGGGCTCGAGAAATCTTTTTTCTAGGGCATAATTATTCTGCTCAAGAAGCCTTCGAAATGGGAATGGTCAACAAAGTAGTGCCACATTCCCAATTGGAGCAAACCGCTTACAACTGGGCTCAAGAAATCATCAATACCAAATCCCCCACATCAATTAAAATGTTGAAATACGCGATGAACCTTACCGATGACGGAATGGTGGGACAACAAATCTTTGCAGGAGAAACCACTCGTTTAGCCTACATGACCGACGAGGCTAAAGAAGGTCGAGACGCTTTCTTAGAAAAACGAAAACCTAATTTTGAAAAAAAATGGCTTCCTTAACCCCTACTTTTAACGAAGAACAAAAATTTACTCAATGGTGGCTCTGGCCGCTGCTGATATTGATATTCCTATCCCCCTTCATCATCAATTACAACAGTATTGTGGAAAATGGCTTTTGGGGCACCTTCAGCAAAGGCATCTTTGCTCATATCTTTAGCATTGGCCTGATCATTACTTTTTTTCTAGTACTAAAATTAAAAACACAAGTGGACCAACAGGGAGTTCACCTGCATTATTTCCCCTTCTTTAAAAAACGTTTTGACTGGAGAGATGTCAAAAAAGCAAAAGTGATTACCTATACCTTTTGGAACGTGGGCGGTTGGGGAATACGCTATTCCAGAAAACTCGGTATAGTATATAACGTAAAAGGATACCAAGGCCTGAGCATAGAGCTGCAGAGCGGTAAAAAATATGTCATCGGTACCCAGAGGCCGGCTGAAATCCAACAATTTATCCCTAAAGAACAATATTCCTTAAAATAGATTCTAAAAATGAACACTAAAAATATGCATGAACTCGATATGGACTTGGTGCAGATGACCATGGACATGATGAAGTATGCAATTGAACGTGTTAGTGAAAAGGAACCCGCCATCGGGTATCCAAAAAATGAAGAAACGCTACGTCAAGAAATCGGAAATACCATAACAGAGCAAGGGATCGGAGGTGAAAACGCCTTTAAAATTTTCAGAGAGAAAATGCTCCCCACTACTGTCTCTGCCAACAATCCACGGCATCTGGCCTATATCCCGGCGGCCCCCACTCGAGCCTCTATTTTATTCGATCTGGTGGTCTCGGCTATCAGCGTGCACGGTGCCTTTTGGATCAATGCCTCTGGAGGTATTTACGCAGAGAATGAAGCCATGCGTTGGTTGGTTAAATTATCAGGACTCCCTCAACCCGCCTTTGGCACGTTTACCGGAGGAGGAACAACGGCCAACTTATCGGCACTGATTACAGCACGCGAAACCTGGCGAAACCAAAAGGACCCCGAACGCAATCAAAGAGGGTTGATTTTGGCGGCTCACGGGGCTCATGCCTCCATCACCAATATGGCCATGGCCGTCGATGCGGACATTGCCTATATAGAGGACAATAGGGACGATAAATTAGATGGAAGCTCCCTCCAAAAGAAGATAGACCATCTCTCCCCTGCCGATCGAAAACGCCTTTTTGCAGTTGTTGCCACAGCCGGAACCACCAATGCCGGCATCATTGATGAACTGGAGAGCATTGCCGAAGTTTGTGCCCAAGAAAAAGTATGGCTGCATATCGACGCTGCCTACGGAGGTGGCGCTTTGGCTGTTCCCGAAATTCGACCCTTATTTAAAGGCATTGAAAGAGCCGACAGCATCACCATAGATCCACACAAATGGTTATTTGCTCCTTACGACTGCGGGGCTATTCTCTACAAAAATCCGGCACAAGCTAAAAAAATACACGCGCAACATGGGGGATATCTCGATCTGGTATACAAAGACCAAACGGGTTTTAACCCTTCGGAATATCAAATTTCCTTATCTCGGCGTCTTCGCGGCTTGCCCTTCTGGTTTTCTTTAGCCATGCATGGAACCAAAAAATATGAAGAAGCCATTAGGCAGGGCCTGCACTTGGCTACCCTTGCCGCAGACCACATCCGAAATATGGAGCATGTAGAACTGGTTCGAGAGCCCAGCCTCTCCTGTGTCGTATATAGAAGGAAGGGATGGGACAAAGAGGATTACATCCGTTGGACCCTGAAGAATCAAAAAGAAGGATATGCCGTAGTTACCCCCACACAATGGACCAAAAACGGTAAAGCAGAAACCATTACCCGATTTTGTTTTATCAATCCAAGAACTAAAGAGGACGATATCATCGGCATTTTAAACTCCATGAAATAATCTACAAATCACTTATTATTTATTTCCATTTTAAACACTCCTTACCCCTATGTCCAACACCGTACTCATTATCGATTTCGGATCCACACACACCCAACGAATTGCTCAAACCATTCGGAACCTAAACATTTACAGTGAGATCTTCCCCTTTACCAAACTACCCGATGGCCCTGCGCAATACAAAGCCATTATTTTAACAGACCTTCCAAAGCCCCTTCATGCAAAACCATCGGCTTTATTAACCTATTTGAATACACATTCGCATCTGCCTCTTCTGGCCATAGGAGACAGCCATCAATACCTGGATTCAACCAGAGAAGGAACAAGGCTTACTCATTCTCTAGAAGAATTTGAAGATTCTCAGCAAAGCGAGGCCATCTTAAAAGCATTCCTCTTAACAACTGCTCGGCTCAAACAAGACTGGACTCCAAAAAGCTTTATCAAGAGTACCGTCGAAGAACTCAAGCATACCCTTGGTTCAGAAAAAGTGGTCTTGGGCCTTAGCGGAGGGGTAGACTCTACGGTGACTTCCGTTTTAATCCACAAAGCCATCGGCCAAAACCTTTACTGCATTTTTGTCAACCACGGGCTCTTGCGAAAAAACGAATTTGAATCCGTTCTAGAGCAATACAAGGACATGGGGTTAAATGTAAAAGGGGTCGACGCTTCCGCACGTTTCTTAAAAGCTTTAGAAGGAGTAACCGACCCAGAGCAAAAACGAAAAATAATTGGTAGGCTTTTCATCGAAGTTTTTGAAGAAGAAGCGCAAAATATACAAGGCGTCTCCTTTTTAGCTCAAGGCACCATCTACCCAGATATCATCGAATCGGTATCGGTAGACGGAAAAGTAGCCGTAAAATCACATCACAATGTTGGCGGATTACCCGAACGTATGCACCTTCAAATTGTAGAACCTTTGAGAAGCCTGTTTAAAGACGATGTAAGAAAGGTAGGAAAAGAGTTGGGAATCAAACCTAAACTCATCGGGCGCCATCCCTTCCCTGGGCCAGGTTTAGGGATCCGAATTTTAGGGGATATCACCGCAGAAAAAGTGAAAACGGTTCAAGAGGCCGATGCTATTTTTATCAATCATTTAATTGAAGCCGACCTGTACGACAAGGTGTGGCAAGCCGCAGCCATTCTTCTTCCGATTAATTCAGTCGGAAAATCAGGAGACGAGCGTACCTATGAACGCGTGGTTGCCCTGCGTGCCATTACCTCCAAAAACGGAATGACTGCCGATTGGGTGGACTTGCCCTATGCTTTTCTACAAAAGGTTTCCAATGCCATTATTAAAAACGTAGAAGGAGTCAATCGAGTCGTTTATGATATCAGCGCTAAGCCACCGGCCACTATTGAGTGGGAATAAAGTCGATTATACAGAGGGAGGCTTCTTAAATGGTTTTGTTTAGAGGACCTTCATCTTTTATGGAGAGCATCATTTATATACGGGAATATCAGGTAGGAAATGGTAGCGTTTTGCGGAGTAATCCATCTGACAAAAATAATGGCGCATTCCGTTGGTCACCATTAAATAGTCCGCGTCCAATATCAAATTATAACGAGCAATTTGATCAAAGGTATCTTGCGAGATTTGAATGTTCGGGGACTTACACTCTACAATCAATCGAATGTCTCCTGCTGGAGTGTAAGCGACAATATCATAACGTTTGGGACGGCCATTTAACAGAATCTGTTTTTCTACACTTAGTAGAGAAACAGGGAAATTCTTATGCTGGATTAAAAAATGAAGGGCATGCTGGCGCACCCACTCCTCGGGGGTAAGCCGAATAAACTTTTTACGCACCACATCGAAGATGAGCACTTTATTTTCGCTATTTTTGAGGCGAAAGGAATACCCTGGGAAATTGAGTTTTTCAAACATTGTCCAAATATAAGAAGTCAAAGATTAATTTAAGCCCTTTAAAAAGATGGACGATTATAAAAAAATCATCGCCAGCATCAAAAATGGAGACCTCCGGCCCATCTACTTCTTACATGGAGAAGAGGCCTACTATATTGATCTGATTGCTGATTACATCGCTGATCATATTTTATCTGAAGATGAAAAAAGCTTTAATCAAAGCGTGCTCTATGGTAGAGATGTAGAAGTGGAAGAGGTCATTGCCAGTGCGAAACGCTATCCACTAATGGCAAAACACCAGGTTGTCATTTTAAAAGAAGCCCAGGATTTATCTCGCACCATACATTATTTTGAAGAGTATTTTAAGAACCCACTCTCCTCTACTATACTAGTCATCTGCTATAAATACAAGAAAGCTGATGGGCGAAAAGCCTATTTAAAACTGGCTAAAAAGAATGGAGTTGTTTTTGAAAGCAAACCCTTATATGAAAATCAAATTCCCTTATTTATCACCGAAGAACTTCGGCGTAGAGGATATACCATTAAACCCACGGCCTCTCGCCTTTTGGCTGAATTTTTGGGGACTCATCTAGGGAAGATCAACAATGAACTGGACAAACTGGAAGTGATCTTGCCCAAAGGCGCCGAAGTCACCCCAGAGGTCATCGAAAAAAACATAGGGATCAGCAAAGACTACAATAATTTTGAATTGCAAAATGCTTTGGGGGAAAATGACTTCAAAAAAGCCTTTCGCATTATCGATTACTTTGCGCAAAACCCAAAAGATAATAATATCTTGGCAACCTTGCCGATGCTCTACCGTTATTTTTCACAACTTTTAAAGTATA
>JAJYSO010000138.1 GCA_021793535.1 Bacteroidota bacterium
CGCCCATGCTTCACAGTCGGTCAGCGCAATTACGTTTTCAATGGGGAAGACCTTTTTAAATAGAGCCAAAGGAGCGATGACGACGTTTCCGGGAGTAAAAAATTGAGTGGTAATATCGTTGCCTTTGTAATCGATAACATGTGCGCGGGCCAACCCGGATTTCAGAATAAAATAATGATTGCTGGGTTGGTTTAACCGAATGAGACGCTCTCCTTTTTGAAAACTTTTGAAATAGTGTTTTTCTTTGATCTTTTGTAAGATTGGAGGCGTGATGAGCGGATGTTTGTAAACCTGTTTAAAGAGGATGTCATCATTCATGGTAAAAAGATAGGTTGTATATCACTCGTATTTGAAAACTGTGTTATTCGATCACATAGGTATATTCAAAGACCTGAGAAATCCGAAAGTATCCCAAGGGAAAATTTTCTGGATGCTCTACATTGACCATATTCCCGCGTACCGTTGTGGGGGCAGTGGCAAAAGGATTATTGGTCATATCACTTTGGTCTAACAAAATAGAAAGATAGCGATAAAAATTTTTACCGACCCCATGGATCTGGATTTGCAGAGAATCGCCCGGATCGAATTTTTCGTTGTATAAGGTGGTTACTTGATTTCCATTATACTGCTCGTCATCCGTAATGGTGAGCGCTTTCCCGTGCTTGGAAAGATAAGAAAAAAGATAATAATCTTCGGTATCTCCCGGATCGCTATAGCGCACTTTTAGCAATACCTCCTCTGTGTCGAAAATACCCTCCTCTTGTTCCACGCCCAGAATGGGGACGGTGGGGTAGAGTTGTGTGGTGCCTTCATATTGCTGCCCTTCCGTTTCGATATGCAACGTATAATCCTGGGCGTAAATCATGGGAATTTGCTCTTGGTATACACCGGGATTTTTGGAGGATTCGGGAAGGCTGATGTTTTCTCCGTTGACCCTTATAGAGACCTTGGCCTGACGTACTTTTGGAATGGAATCTTGAAAATAAGGCGCGGTCTTACTGAGTATTACGCGCAGTTCTCCCATGGCGTTATGCCCTCGTTGCACTGCTGTTGCTTCAACCACCAGCCGAGGATCTTCTGTGGCTAAGTCTACATCGACCACATCCTCGCAGGCCTGTAATCCAAGCAGGAGGCCAAGGGTCATCAAAAGCGTGATCATCTTGTTCATAAGTTAAAATTTAAAGCGATAGGAGACCGATGGGATGATGCCAAAAATGGAGAGGCGTTTGGCTTCATTTATACCGGTTTTTTCATTTTCAGCGAAGTTGAGTGAGGCAGCGTTCTTGCGGTTATATACGTTGTACAAGCTAAAAACCCATTCCCCTTTCCATCTTCGATGTGCAGGTTGGTCCGGTGTTAAAATGGCGGAGAGATCCAGATGGTGAAAGTCGAATAAACGATTGGTGTTGCGGCTTCCATAGTTGGGAATGTTCTGCCCTTCGTATACATACTGGCTTACCGGATAGGTGACCGGTTGTCCAGTTTGGTATACAAAAACAGCGGAAAATTCCCATTTTTTATTGAAGGTATAGTTTCCGGTGATCGCTAAATCATGGGTTTTGTCCCAAGGAGAGCGGTACCAGTCTCCATTATTGATACCGGGCTCATTTGCCGTTCTTCCCGGGGTGCGCTGTTCGGATTTTGATAGGGTATAAGCAATCCATCCGGTCAAATCTCCACTGTTTTTTTTCAGTAGGATTTCCAGACCATAAGCCCGTGCTTCCCCGTTTAAAATGATGCGCTCTACCGCGTCATTCGTAATTAAATCCGCACCGGAAATGTAATCGATTCGATTTTTGAAATCTTTAAAATAAACCTCGGCTTCCAATCGTAGATCCTCTTTTTTAAAATCGTGAAAATAACCTGCGGCATACTGATTGACACGTAAGGGCTTAATGTATTTTCCACTGGGTGCCCACAGGTTATAAGGGGTGGGAGAGTTGCTGTTGGTCAACATCTGTAGGTATTGATGCAAGCGTTGAAAGCTGGCCTTAAAGGCGTTGTTCTGGTCAAATTTGTAGGAGAAAGAAAGCCGGGGCTCTAGGTGATAAAACGTTTTGAGTACCTTGCTTCTTGGAGCTTGATAGGTCTCTACAATCGGGGCTTCTTCATAGATTCCAAGCGCTTCATTATAACGTACCGGCTGATCATTTTCATAGACATTGATTTGCTGCTGCCCGAGTCTGTTCGATTGGTTCAAGCGCAACCCGTAGTTTATCGACCAATCCTTGGAGAGCTTTTGCTGGACTTCTGCATATATGGCGTTCTGCCAGGTGTATTTTTTGGTAAATTGGCGTTCAATAATTCCCGAATCTTGACCGGTGGGCTGAATATGACCCGGGTTAAAAAAGTAGTATTTGGAATTGATTCCGTAATTGAAGCTCAGGTTTTTGGAAAGCTTGTGTTTGAAATCATAGATGAGGTTGAGGTTTTTTATGCCACTGTGGTAGATAAAATCAAGTGGATCCAAGACCAATTTATTTTGAAAATCGGAATAAATCACATAAAGATTGGCCGTCAGGGCCTCGCTGAAATGATGCTCCCAACGCACATTGGCCACAGCATTTCCATAACTGGTTTTAAACCGGTTGCTGATGTTGAAAATATCTCGTCCAAAATACCCCGAAAAGTACAGCGTATTGTTAGTGTTGAGCTGGTAGTCCAATTTTGTGTTGAGATCGTAAAAATAGGCTGAATTATCTTGGTTAGCCAAAGCCAAAAACAAGTGTGCATACGAACTTCTCGCGGCGATTAAAAAAGCGCTTTTTTCTTTTTGGAGCGGCCCTTCGACAAGTGCTTTGGCACTGACTACTCCTATGCTCCCTTCTGCTTTGTATCGTTGGTGATCGCCAGAACGCTGTTGAATGTCTAATACGGAGGAGGCTCTACCTCCGTAGCGGGCGGGAATACCACCTTTGTATAGCTTTATGGATTGCTGAGCATCCGCATTAAAAACGGAAAAAAATCCGAACAAGTGGGAAGGGTTGTAAAGGGTGGCATTGTCCAGTAAAATTAAATTTTGATCTGCACTGCCACCCCGCACGTTGAACCCTGTGGAGAGCTCCCCGCCACTGCTGATCCCCGGTAGAAGTAATAGGGATTTAACCACGTCGGCTTCACCGAGTACAGTAGGGAGTTTTTTAACGGATTCGGGTGGAATAGCGGCGACACTCATTTGAGCCGATCGCAGAGATTCAGTTGTAGAGTGGTCTGTGATCAATACCTCGCTTAGATTTTCAGAAGAAGGAGTCAAGCTGATGTTTAGATTCTTATCTTCCATGACCTGAAGGGTCTTGGTGACTTCTTGATAGCCTAAAAATGCAAAGGTGATTTGATAGGTTCCCTTTGCCAGCTGTAAGCTATACTTCCCATTTTTGTCCGTGACGGCTCCCTTCTTGTGCTTTGGCATGTGAACACTGACGTCTACACCGGCTAGAATTGCTCCAGTTGTCTGGTCGGTTACATACCCTTGTATGTTGATATTTTCCTGAGCGTGGACCCCTAAAAAAAGCAAACAAAGACAGGCTGAAATAAGGATGCGCATTAAACTGTAATTTTAAGATAAGAGTGGAGTAACGCAAAAGGCAAGATAACTATTTTCTTGTCCTTAAAAGGAAAACAAGAGTGGAGAAGATGGCTTTTTATTGCTATAGGGACCATGGGCTCAGAAATCAAAAGAGGTTTGCGTTATAACCCTGAGGATTGTGTTTTAGTATAGGTCAGACCTTTAATCTTCAGTTCATTATCTTTTCTTTATCGGGGATAACCCGGTGTCAGCTGCTTTTTTTGGCTGCAAAACTCGTGGGAAGGCCGATACAGACCACAAGTATAGCTATGGCAAGTAAGGCGTTCGGCCAGTCGGGTGCTTGAGTGGGAATGCTGCTCAGTCGAATAATTATTTGAGTGGTGATCAACCAAGCCGTAAGCCCAATTAAAAGGGCGTTCAGCAGGATGCTGTATTGTAGAAAAGCCCACTTGGGATATATCCAGAAAAAACAAAACACACAGGCAAAGACAATCATAAAATGAAAGAACGTTCCGAAAAATAGCATTTTATCGCCTGCGGTGTAAGCTTCTTTTCCCCATACTCCACTGGCGATATAGATCAGGAGTTGTCGGGGAGAGATGCCTGCTGCAAACCAAGCTTGAATACTGGCGGCCGATAAGTCGAGTGTACCGGCAATCAATGTTGTTAGGATCACGGGCTTCCAAGGCACAGGCTTGTTCATAGCTTCTCTTTTAGATGGATTTGTAAGATATTGATTTTTAATAGTCTAAGCGCTAATTTTTTGATTTATTTGTTTTTTTTAATTGGAAATGAATCCGATGATGTGCCGCCAAGATGATCGATTGTGGCTAAAAGGGATTGTCCTTTCAGATCAATTCCGGTTCCGGATCTGGTTTAAGGTATAGTTTAAGACCCTGTCTTTCTGTTCTATATAATCTTCGAGCCTTTGTTCCACTGTATGGTCCGGTATGATTCCTCGACCCGGTTTTTGGTCCGAGAGCTCACGGACGTCTTGTTCCAAATTGACCACGGAGAAAGATAACGATAACCCGGTGTGGGGTAATTGATAGGTGATGTTGTAATGTCCGGTGTGTCCATAGTAACCTCCGCTGGTTTCCTGTCCGATCAGCACGGCTTTGCGGTCGCTTTTCATCATGGCCGCATAATGTGAGGCAGCGGAGGCGACAAAAGGGTCGATGAGTACGTAAATATGGTGTTTGAATCGATCCGGATGAGGCTTCCACACTGGATTATATGCAGGGTTTTGGTAATACCGATCTCCTTGTGGGCGAGTGAAGCGCTTTTTGGCTTCCGCTACTTGTTCAGCAACGGAAGTACCCGGTAGCCTTAGCTGCTCGGGGAAAGGGAAATGATACCCTCGGGTATAGGCTTGGGTATTTTCCCGGAACTTCCGGGAGGTCATATAGGAGTAAAGCAGTAATTCACAAGGGTCGATTCCTCCCCCGTTTCCCCGAATATCTACGATTAAGTTTTGGGTTTTTTGCTGTTTCAACTCTTTGAAAACACGGCCTAGAAAAGCTGCAAAATCCTTATAAGCAGGGCTGCCTTCTCTCCCGATGGCGAAACTGCTGACTCGGAGGTAACCAATATCGGATTCCAGAAATTCGAAGAAATATAAATTTTGTTCTTTTTGCTCGACCTCAAGACGAGAACGTTTTTCATATTGCTTTTCAAATGTGGAATGGTCCGTGGCAGCTAAGCGGATGCTTTTTATACTCCCCTTGGAGGAATAGCGCAAGATGAACTCCTTTTGCCTGCCGTAGGCCAAATAGCTGTAATCGGCTAATTTTTGGGTTTGAAGAGCAGCGTATTTTCCGGTAGTATTGTAACCGTCTGTGCTGCGGAATTGCCCTACATCTTGAGCGAACACTTGGCTGTCAATGCCATTAATTGACAAGATTTGATCCCCTACTTGAAGGCCTTTGTAGGGAGCGTTTACCAGCAGAGCTCCTTCCATATACCGTAAAGGCAATGGAAAAAATATGTTCTCCTTTTTTAAGTTGCGCTGAAGGCTATCTGGATAATCCAGGTTGTTGTGAAGGCTTCCGGTAAAATCTATGACCTTCCATAGTAGCTGGTAAAAATCACGATAAGAGGTTTGGGCGGTGATCTTTTTTCGCTG
>JAJYSO010000139.1 GCA_021793535.1 Bacteroidota bacterium
TCTTACTATAGGCCGACACCATTTCATATACACTCATATCCACAGATCCCAAGGCAATGGCTGGAGCCGCAGGGATGCCTGTGGTATCCACGCCCAGTTTTCCAAGTAAATCAATAACAGGCTGCGGGCCTGTTTTGTCGATTAATCGAGAGGTTACCGTATTCAAAGATTTGGCCAAAGCCTCTTTGATGCTCACCATTCCGCCGTATTTATTCCCCGCGTTCTTAGGAGACCAATCTTGTAAAAGGCCATAGCGCCCAGCAGGAATAGTATGAATGCTATTGGGGAACTCATCGCAAGGGGAGTAGTGTAATTGATCGATAGCCGTGGCATATACGTAGGGCTTAAAAGTAGATCCCACTTGTCTTCGGCCCTGTTTTACATGGTCAAATTTAAAATATTTATAGTTGATTCCTCCAACCCAAGCCTTCACTTCTCCAGTCTGAGGAACCATAGACATCATTCCCGCATTGAGAAATTTCTTATAGTAATAAATTGAGTCCAATGGAGAGAGGATGGTATCCACGCCTCGGGTATCATTCCAGGCAAATACGTGCATCTTGCGTCGGGTTTGAAAAGATTCCATGATAGAGTCTTCCGATATCCCCTTCGCTTTTAAATGTTTCCAACGATCGCTATTGTGAATGTCACGATTGATGATCCGGTCAATCTCCTCTTGGGAAACGCCCCTAAAAGGAGCGGTTCTGTTATTTTTGTTTTGCGCATCGAATACCTTCTGTAGATCTTTCATGTGTGCAGCAACCACCTCTTCTGCATATTGCTGCATCCGGGAATCTATAGTGGTGTAAATTTTTAGTCCGTCGCGATAAATGTTATAGGGCGTTCCATCAGGTTTAGGATTCTCTTTTGCCCATTTCTTTAAGAAACCGCTCAGGTAACTCCTGAAATACGTGGCTGATCCGGATTGATGGCTCTCCGGGTGATAATCGAGTTCCAAAGGGAGGCTTTGTAAAGAGTCCTTTTCCTTTTTGGAAATAAAATGACCCTTCTCCATCTGATGGAGCACCACATTGCGACGGTTGGTCACACCAACAGGATTCCGACGCGGGTTGTATAAGGCCGAGTTCTTAAACATGCCCGCCAACACCGCCGATTCTTCTATGTTGAGGTCTTGAGGTTCTTTCCCAAAATAAATCCGAGCAGCCGAACGAATCCCATCCGCATTATTACTAAAATCATAAATGTTGTAGTACATCGCTACTATTTCCTGTTTGGTATAGTTCCTTTCCAGGCGTATGGCGATGATCCACTCCTTTATTTTTTGAACAATCCTACTCAAGGTGTTGTGAGAGCCTTCTCCGTGAAAGAGCTGCTTGGCCAATTGTTGAGAAATTGTACTGGCCCCTCCTCTTTTTCCCAAAAATAGGAAAGCCCTTATGGTCCCTCTCAAATCAATTCCTGAATGCTTGTAATAGCGAATGTCCTCCGTCGCAATCAGCGCATTGACTAAGTGATCGGGCAATTCATCAAAATCAACTGGCGTGCGATTTTCCTGATAATACTTCCCCAAGGTTTGTCCATCGGCAGAAATCACTTCTGTAGCCAAGTTGGTTTCCGGATTTTCCAACTCTTCGAAAGTTGGCATTTTTCCAAAAAGCCCCCAAGCTGCAAAGGCAAATATTCCGATTATACACACCGCTACAAGGGCATAGGCAATCCAAAACCTAACCACCCATTTTCGTCTAGGGGTGCTTTCTATTTTTTCTTCTGATGCACTCACTTTATATCCAATTAAACTAATTCATCTTTTCGATTCGCAACCCAACCTCGGTAATTCCCTTGAGGTTTTCAATCCCTTTTTTTTCTCCATTTCTTCTCATGGCTTGACGTATTTGAAAGGTATAGGCTCCAGGCTCCTTAAATTGCACTGCTTTTTTATACCACAACTTGGAGGCTTTTGACTCGGTAAAACCTATGCCCATCCATTTTCCGTCCGGATAAGCCATTTCGTATTCCAGGGTATCCTTGACCACTTTTCCATTGGGAAAACTCATGTCAGTGATCAGGTATAGGTTACTAAACTGATATTGATTGGTATTTCGTATATTTATAAAAAGATTATAGGCAGCCGTACTATCAAGCCCCTGCACTTTGTAGCGTACAACCGAATCTCGATTCCAGGAATTGGGTAGGCTCTTATACTGATCAAAAACCCGGCGATCATCACACCCGGAAAAGACAAGCGTCAGGCACAAAATAACCACAACCTGTTTAATCATGTTTTTTTCTCTGTTTATGCTTCTTCTTCCTCTTTCGACGTTTTTTATGTTTTGTTTCATCAAAACGGGTTAAGCTATCTTGCCCAACCACATCGTCAAAATCGTTCTGACTCCCTCCTGTGTCGGTGGTGCTGGAAACAAACTCTTCTAAACTCTCCACTGGATTTCCTGCTTTTGCAGCCTGTATTATTTTTTTGACCTGTTTGGTGTTCAACTGATGCCAATTCATCGGCTGCTCTTCATAGGTATACCACATGATTCCTTTAAAAATATCAATCTTCCGACAATCTGCCTTCCCTTTCTTGGTCACCAGTTTGGTATCCTTTTTAGGAAAATCCTTGAGGGCATCCAAATAAGAGTCCAGTTCAAAGTTCAAACAACATTTCAATTTTCCGCACTGCCCCGCCAATTTTTCAGGATTTAAAGACAATTGCTGGTACCGAGCAGCCTTGGTCGAGACGGATCTAAAATCCGTCAACCAAGTCGAACAACAGAGTTCCCGGCCACAAGTGCTGATGCCCCCCAAGCGAGCAGCTTCCTGCCTGAGCCCGATTTGACGCATTTCGATTCGGATCCTAAAGGCGCGTGCCATTTCCTTAATCAACTCCCTAAAATCAACTCGTTGATCCGCCGTATAATAAAAAGTAGCTTTAGAGTCATCCCCCTGAAACTCAACATCGCTGATCTTCATTTTCAACCCCAAACGGTTGGCCATTTCCCTCGATCGAATCTTATACTCATCTTCTTTGGCAATGGAGGCCTTCCAAACATCGATATCCTTTTGAGTCGCTTTTCTATAGATTTGCTTTACCCCAGGGTCTTTAGGGGCTATCTTTTTCTTTCGCATCTGGATTTTGACCAGTTCTCCCTTCAGTGAAATGACACCAATATCATGGCCAGATTCAGCTTCCACCGCAACCGTATCTCCAATTGTCAAGGGAAGTTTATGCACATTTCTATAAAATTCTTTCCTCCCATTTTTAAAGCGTACCTCTATCCCATCAAACTCCTCTTGGTCCTCTGGCAGGCTGATATTGGACAACCAATCAAACACATGGAGCTTACTGCATCCTCCAGAGTTACAGCGTTCAGAACCTCCACAACTCTTGCCTGAAGAGCAATTTTCACATCCCATATTATCTATATTGAAATAAGCACAAAAAGGTCCTGAATAGACTGATTCTGAGCTTATTTTGAATTAATAAATCCTTTTCGAGTGTAAAGATATTAAAAAAATAAGTTTGTGTTGGAAATAAGCATTTTTTAGCATCAGTTAACATCATTTTTTAGACTCTCCATACGACCTGCAGCCCCTCTTATGCTCTCTCCGTATCTCAGGGTTACTCACTTCTTCCGATGAACATCTTTTTCCTTGTCCGTGCCTGTGCCAAAAAATACTTGTGATCGGCCCAAAGCTAGGCTTGTTTATACATCAGAGAAGGAGAACGTCCCTTTCTAAATTTCTTGTCGCTATGGCATTTCCCTTTCCGCAGTTTCTTTTGTTCTTCCAGCGGGAGGTTATGGATGTGTTGACACTCCGCGGAACAACACCCTTCCATGGTCTTGGCACAATCCTCGCATTGAATAAACAATAAATGGCAGGCATCGTTGGCACAGTTGGTATGGGTGTCACAAGGCTTTCCACATTGATGACAATGCGCAATAATATCCGGAGAAATTCGCTCTCCCAACCGGTGATCAAAAACAAAGTTTTTACCCTTGAATTTATTCTCCAAGTTGAGCTCCTTTACCTCTCGTGCATATTCAATAATCCCTCCCTTCATCTGAAAGACATTCTTAAAGCCCTTGTGTTTAAAGTAAGCACTGGCCTTTTCGCATCGAATACCTCCTGTACAATACATCAGTAGGTTTTTATCCTCTTTGTGGGCTTCCAAATCATTTTCGATAATGGGCAAGGACTCCCGAAAGGTATCTACATCCGGGGTGAGGGCTCCTTCAAAATGACCGATTTCACTTTCATAATGATTGCGCATATCAATGCAAATGGTATTGGGATCACTCAGAAGATTGTTGAATTCGACCGCATTTACATGAACACCCTTATCGGTAACATCAAATGTGTGATCGTTTAGACCATCGGCAACAATTTTAGGTCGAACTTTGATCTTTAGCTTCAAAAAGGATTTCCTATCGTGTTCAACAGCGATATTTAACAACACGTCTTCCAAAAAATCGATGCTGTCGATAAAATCTTTAAAAGCCTGGAAATTCTCTTGAGGCACCGAGAGCTGGGCATTGATTCCTTCATGAGCCACATATATTCGCCCCAGCACATCTAGGGCATCCCAGTGAATAAAGAGATAGTCTCTAAAAAGTTGGGGATTGCCAATCTTGGCATATTGATAAAAGGAGAGGGTCAAGCGTTTTTGTCTGGCCTGATCGAGTAAAGCAGCTCTCTCCTCAGCGCTTAATTTGTTGTACAGTTGCATGCTATACCGTTTTTAAGATTGAGAAAACTGCGGCAAAAGTACAAAAAACAAGGAAAACGAAGTGCCTTTGTAAAAAGAATCGGAAGCTTGCTGATTATTGTGCTTGTAAAGCTTCGATTTTTTTAAGAGTCTGAATGTCCTCCAACAGCCGATCGACTTCCTTGGGGTCGGTTCCATCATAGTAACCCCTAATGCGTTTTTTGCGGTCAATTAGAGCCAAGTTTTCCGTGTGGATCATGTCGTATGCCCCACCGCCTCCATCTCCATCCTCTGTGCCGTCTTTCACCACACAATAGGACTTGCGAGCCAGTTCATAAATTTCTTTTTTAGGGCCGGTCACTAGGTTCCATTTATGGTCGTCTACTCCTTTTTTAAGGGCATAGGCCTTGAGCTTTTCAGGAGTGTCAATATCCGGCGTTACGGTATGGGATAACAATTTGATCTCATCGTCATCCCTAGTGGCCTCCTGAACCTTACGCATGGACTCGGTCAATAGAGGGCAAAAAGAAGGACATGTGGTGTAAAAGAAATCGGCGACATAAATCTTGTTCTCATAATCGGCCTGCGTAATGGTATCTCCATTTTGGTTTACCAATTTAAAATCCGGAATACGGTGGTATTTTCGTACGTATTGAACACTAGGGTCCACCAACGATTGGTCCACCATATTCGGAGCATAAATAGGGAGGGACGGCGGGGGCTGATAGAGTTTGAAGATAAAACTCATGGAAATGACAGATACTACAAAAAGAGCAGCTATGAGTTTCCAATAATGTCTAAACAATCTCTTGATGTTCATGTGTAAATCCTTACGTGACAAAGATACAAATTAGGGCAAGATTTTGAATTTTATCAGATCGG
>JAJYSO010000140.1 GCA_021793535.1 Bacteroidota bacterium
CCGATCTATTCCCGTGGCCGATCTATAAAATTAAATTAGGTACCTCAGAGGATATCGAGATTGTCAAAGCCTTGCGTCAAGAAACAGATGCTGTCTTTAGAATCGATGCAAATTGTGCTTGGACCTTGCAAGAAACTATTGAAAACGCCCAGCAGCTCAAAGCCCTAGGGGTAGAGTTTCTGGAACAGCCCATGCCCGACCCCGGAACGGATACCAAGAAGTGGGAAGAATTAAAAACAGCCTATACCACATCAGCCCTGCCCATTATCGCGGATGAAAACTGCATCGTTGAAGCCGACGTGGACAAATGCAAGGGTTATTTTCACGGAATCAACATCAAATTGGTGAAATGCGGAGGCCTAACCCCAGCACTTCGAATGATCAAAAAAGCCAAAAACTACAAGATGAAACTCATGGTAGGCAGCATGAATGAAAGTACTACGGGATCCTCTGCAGCCGCTCATCTCCTTCCCTACTTGGATTATATCGATTTAGACGGGCCTTTACTTCAAGCCCAAGACACGGCCTCTGGAATCCGCTTCGACCAAGGTAAAATCCTCTATGCCGATCGCCCGGGAACGGGAGCAGTCTTATTAAAGTAATTGTCAATCGACCAGCTCTCCTTCAAAGTAATCTCTAAAGAAAAGAAGGTGATAAGGCAAGGCATTGCGCCAATAGGTCCAGGTATGCCCTCCGGGGCGTTCAATATAATCGTGCTTGATTTTAAGCCGAAGCAACTGCTGGTGCAATTGACGGTTAACCTCGATAAATACATCATCAATCCCTATATCAATAAAAAGTGCAAGCTCTTTATCTTTCAACCGCTCCACCAGATTGATCACACTGTGTTGCTCCCAGTTATCTCGATGCTCCTTTTCACTCCCCAATACCTTTTTTAAATTCCAATTTTCCGGAAAAGGTCTCAAATCTACCCCACCGCTCATGGAAGTCGCCGCTCCATATAAAGAAGGGTGTCGAATAGAAAGGTAAAGCGCTCCATGTCCGCCCATACTCAATCCTGCAATACCGCGATGCAAGCGATCGGATTTGGTTCTGTATATGCGATCCACATCTTCGATTAAAGTGGTGGTCATAAAAGTCTCATAACGCCGATTACTATCAACCGGACTATCTATATACCAGCTATCATACCCCCCATCAGGAGTGACGATGATCATCTGAAATTCATCCACATAATCCTGTAATTTCGGAACAGATTGCAGCCAACTTAAATAATTCCCGCTATAGCCGTGAAGCAGATACAAAACCGGATAGCGTTTTTGTGGATGAGTCTGATAGGCATCCGGTAACAAAACCAAGCTGTAAACATTTTTGCCCATCTGTGCACTATAGCTTTCTAAAGTATCAAGGGTCCCTCCAGTTCCTTTCAAAAAAAGGAAACAGAAGATCACGAAAAAGACTATCCTTTTTTTCATTACAACGATTCTTTTCCCAAGCGTTATTGGTTAAAAATTTGTTCTACAATCTTTTCGGTAATCCAATAGGTGGGTTTCACTCCGGCCATCCCTAGGCCGCCTGAGGCCAATGTACTTCCTGTCTCCAAAGGGTTGTCACTGGCATAGTATGCATACCGCAACTTCACCAGCGGTGAGATGTTCCCCCTAAGCCGCGATGCCGCTTGAATTGCCTTTTGGTAATGCGCTCCTTCCATCTCCAATCCAATCACATTCCATGTGGATTCTTTAAAAAATCGCAAAACGTCTTTATTCTGTAAAGACGTTCCCAAAACCGTAATCATCGGCCCCTTGTACACCGGGATTCCGCTGCCTTCAAAATCGCTTTTTTTCAATTCATTCTTAAAGGGGTAATTATCAGCGGTTCCTTCAAACAAGTGGGCACTTGGAATCATGATATCTCCTTTTTTGCCTTCCAAAATTCCCGCCTTCCCCATGATAGAGATGGACCGCACATTGAGGTAAATATCTTTTTCCCCTACTTTATAAGGCTTTAAAAGTTCATCCATACTCTCGTATGCCTGCTCGCCAAAAGCATAATCCATGACCACAATAACCGCAGCTTTCCGCTTGTCTCGAATCTGAAATCTGGGGTCCTGATGATGCAGCTTTAACGTATCAAAAATCTGAACATTGATATTGGCCCCACTCTCATCCTGAACGTACAGCATGCCTCTTTTGAGTGCTTCTTCTTCAATTTTCGCTCTTCTGGCAAAGTTCTCTTCCTGACTCAGCTCCTCATAAATCTTAAAAATATCTTTTCCTTCTTCAATTTCCTTTTGAAAGACCACAGAAGCAAACAAGGTATTCATCACCGAATGCATGTTTGCACTCACCACATGTATACGCCGCCCGATCAGCCCATTGTCTTTCAAGACCCTTTTTACCTTATTGGCCCATATTTCTCCATGTATATGATGTCCTAAGCGTTCGCGAAGGACCGGAGTAAAGGAAATCGCTCTTTTCTCATCCTTAAATTTTTCATCGATTGCGAGCTTCCCCAAGTAATAAATAACATGTAAAAAACGGTCTCTATTCTCCGGAATAGCAAAGGCATCATAGATATTGGAAAGCACCTCAAAAGTATGCCCCAATATGTTTGCGGCATGGGTCAGGGCTATTTCACGCTGAGGTTTGGTCAATTCCCCGAGCCGAACGGCATCTTCCAGTTTTTTCCAGTCGCGGTTAGTCTTTCCCTCATTGGTAATCACCACTGTGTTTAAAATCTTTGCCGACTCAATATACAGGAAGGTAAGGTGGGTGAGGATATCATAAATCTCAGAGCGCCCTCTTGTAATTTCAATATTCATCTGTTCCTCATCGATGCGATAGCAATTTCGCCTTCTCTTCTTTGGAATAATCGGCTTAAAATGCGAATTTCTATACCCCTCGGCACTGGTTAAATTAATAAAGCGGCACTCCTCTATACCCATAGGCAATCGATCAATGACATACAAAAGGCCGTTGAGCTCCAACTTCTCTTCTGCGATGGAACCATAAATTTCCGGACGTAAAAACAGCAAGGCGTCCCGAAGTGTTTGTCCAGACACGCCCATAGGTTTATAAAAACCTCGATTAAACAAGTGACGCATGGTAATATATAGGCGCTCTATAGCATGTGAACTTTCCTGCGCTCGCGTCCGCTCTCTATTTTTGATTTTCTCCATCTCTACAATATTTTTTTAATTTCTCTGCAATTCCTCGGTCGTTGGACAAACGCGGTAACTTGTTTTGTCCGCCCAACTTCCCGATGGACTGCATGTATTTTTGAAACCCGTCTTTCGCTACCTTGGTCACCACCAATTTACGCAATATCTTTCCTTCAATCAAATCCTTGTAATAAGCATTTTGAAGGCAAAGTTCGGCATCTAGTTGATCAATAAAAGCCCTGAGATCTCCCGGTTCTTCATCAAACTCAATAAACCACTCATGATAGGGAAGTCCATGTTGGGGATTCACCTGTGGAGCCACCGTAAATTCATTGACACGAGCGCTTACCATATTCAAGGTCTGTTGTAGGGCTGTTTCCACTTCTTTTCCAATCACGTGCTCTCCAAAGGCAGAAATAAAATGTTTCAATCGCCCTGAAACCACTATGCGATAAGGGCTTAAACTGACAAACCGGACCGTATCCCCTAAATTGTATCGCCACAAACCAGCCGTTGTAGAAATCACCATGACATAATCCACTCCTAACTTCACCTCTTGTAGGGTTAACGTTGGGGATGTCTCACCTTCAAAACGATGTACCTCCACAAACTCATAAAAAATCCCTGCATCCAAACGCAAAAGGAGGCCTTCTTTATCCTGTCGATCTTGAAAGGCAAAGAATCCCTCTGAAGCCGGAAAGAGTTCAATACTCGGGATTTTTTTTCCGATCAGCTTTTGAAAGCGTTTTCGATAAGGTGCAAAATTTACCCCACCATATATAAAAAGTTCAAAATTCGGGAAAAGCTCACTTATGGTTTTCCCGGTTTCTTCCTGTAGGTGTTCAAAATACATTTGGACCCAGGAGGGAATCCCGCTGATGATGGTCATATTTTCATGCTTAGTTTCCCGAATAATGGCCTCCAATTTATCTTCCCAATCCGGAATACAATTAGTACGCCAACTCGGCAACCTATTTTTCTGTAAATACCCGGGTACAAAATGAGCCGATATTCCCGATAGTCTTCCGGTGGGTATGCCATTGGTATCGGAGAGCTCTGGGCTCCCTTGTAAAAAAATCATCTTTCCATCTACAAAATCAGTTTGCCCCGTTTGATGAATGTAATTTAGAATGGCATTTCGAGCGCCCTCAATATGAGTAGGCATGGACGCTTTGGAAATAGGAATATACTTCGCTCCGCTGGTCGTTCCTGAAGTCTTAGCAAAATACAGCGGTCTCCCCGGCCAGAGGATGTCTTGTTCACCGCTCACCACCCGGTTGATATAAGGTTTTAGGGCTTCGTAATCTCGGATGGGAACGCGATCGATAAAATCATCATAACGCCTTATGCTCTTGAATCCGTGCTCTTGACCGAAAGCGGTCTCTTTGCTCGTTTCCATGAGCTCCTTAAAAACTTTCTCTTGGGCTACTATTGGATGATCGGCCCATTTTTTTATTTTACTGACAACTAGCTGAGCATACAATTTTGCTCCTATGGTTTTAAAACTCATCCTATAAATTTAATCAAAATCAAAAAAGTCCTGTGGATTTAAGGCATGTGCGTTTTCCCAAAGTTCAAAATGCAAATGCGGTCCTGTGGTATATTCTCCGGTATTTCCTGTCAAGGCAATCACCTCTCCTTTTTTTACGTAATCCCCTTGTCTTTTGAGCAAGGTGATGTTGTGCTTGTAGACCGAAAGCAAATTAAAATCGTGTTTCAAGATAATGACATAACCCGTTTCCACTGTCCATTCAGCAAAAACTACCACTCCTTCGGCTGTGGCTTTGACCGGAGAATTTTCATCCAAGCTGATATCGACTCCGTAGTGATGTTCTTCGGGGTCATAGGCTTGGGAAATCATTCCTTTTACTGGAGGATACAATTGAACAGAAGACGGCTTAATCAAAGGATTGAATATATTATATCGCTCGTTACTTTCCACTTCCTTCCTTAAAATAGAATCCATTTTTGATGGGCTGAGTTCAGGCTCTGCCCTTACCAAGGCATTCTCCTCTTCCACTGCCACCCTTTCTTCACGATCCTGTTCTCCTTGCTGATCAACGGTCTCCAAACTATCTCCAAGTAACACGTGCTGTATGGAGTTGAAATACTGGGTATTCCGCTCCAAAACTTTTTCCAAGGAATCGGTTTTATAGGTGAGCATAACCGCCTGTCGCTTCAACTTTGCGGAAGAATATCCCGGAATGTATTCCTTCAACGGCGTATAGGCAATCAATAAAAGCGTTAAAAAGACGAACAAAACGATGGCCATACAAAAGAACACAAACACGTTTAACCGACTTGTCCTAAAGGTAAAACGTTCCTCAAAGGTTTCCCCGTTAAGGATCACAAAACGGTATTTGTGAAATATTTTTTTGATCAGCTGTTTTCTATTTTTCTTTTGGTGCGCCATAGC
>JAJYSO010000141.1 GCA_021793535.1 Bacteroidota bacterium
TCGACAAATATACCACCCCATCCCTCTTTACGCCTACGTCATAAGGAATATTACCTCCCCCCAAAGGAGGCTTTTTCCACAATAAAAAAAGGAATTAGAGGGCCAAAAAAACAGCGTAGAATACCCCCCTAAAAATCAACGCATAACAGTGTATTCCAAATTCTTTCCAGGTTTTCTGACTTTATTTGCGTATTCCTTAAACGCATCGCCATGTTGTAAAAAAGAAAAGACATTTCACCAAAAAATCCTTTAGGGATCTTGATCTCCTCACCAACATCTACAGTATTCCCGGCACAGATGATGGATAACCACTAAAATTATAGGACAACCTAACCTTTGCATTGGGTCCATTTCTATTCCGATCAATAGGCCTCTTTTAAAAGATCCATGACGCTCCCTATAAAATGTACCTTACTGCTTTTTAGCTTTTACTGTTTCGGTCCTCTCTATGGGCAAGTATTTGACGACTGGGAAGCAAGGCCTGCTGTAGCTGTCGAACATGAATTTAACAACGAAATTGAAGTCAAGGGCAAATTCAGGCATTATTTGCGAACAAACTCAGGGTATTTTGAGCGGTCTAGTTTTGGTATAAAGGCAGATTATGAGTATGCACTCACCACTTGGTTAGCCCCCGGCATAGATTACTATTACAAATACAATAATGAGCAAAGTGCACATGTGATTCGCTATTCTTTAAAAGCCAATCATCGATGGGAAGACTCTTTTGAAATAGTCTATTCGTTTCGGCTTCAATTCTCCTTTGTTTCTGCCAGCAGGCCCAACTATTACCTTCGAAATAAAGTGGAAGGGTCTTATGTGCTGGCCAAAGCTTTATCCATATTTCTTTTTGCGGAAAATTACCAGATGATTCATGCAGGGCTTGGCTTTTACGCCCAAAAAAGTGGAATCGGTGCCGAATGGGAGCTCAGCGACACCCATGAACTAGAACTCACATTCGATTTAAAAAACAAATCCGACCATCAAGATATTGCCCGAATTAGCCTGAACTACACCTACATTATCAAATAGTCAAAAAAACACTCCATCCAAATCCCTCAACATATACTGACAGGATTCGAAGAAGTGTTTTTAATTATTTTTTCAACGTTGGACGACTCTTCTACCGCTACACGATAGAAGATTGTCTTTCCCAGAAATCCACCAAATAAGGCCTTTTAACTACCTTAATCCGCCCTGTTTTGAATGTCCCGATTTTGGGCTTCCCGTTGTTTGGATTTCAAATTTTCATTCCCAAATTTATAAGTCAAAGAAAGGTTGACATTTCGGGTATCATAATAATTCCCATACACCTGTTTTACATCGTTAGTATAGGTAGTCACTACACTATTCTTTCCTTTAAACACATCATTGAAGGTCAGGGAGGCTTGCAGCTTTTCATTTAAAAATAGCGCCCTGATCCCCAAATCCAAAGCGGATTGCTGCCGCAGCTCATACATCAAGATCTTACGCGGAGAGTTATAGGTATAAGTCGCTTCCAATTGCCATGTCTTTTGGGGGTTTAAATAGAAATTATGATTGGTGTAAAACTGAAAGCTCAGCCCGCCATTCATCTTGCCTAAGTAAGCAAAATCCTCTTTGTAATCCCCAGCCGAATAAGAAAGTGTGGACTGCGAAGTACTCTTCCACCAACGGGTAGGGCTGAACTCAAAACCTTCTCTAATTCCATAAGTAGTTAAATCATAATAATTCGCCATACTGTAAATCTGTTGATTGGTTTCTTTATTCACCGAAGGAATTTGATCGGAGGCCTGATTATTTTGGGTGACGAACAAGGTTGAGGTCAATTTGTTTTTAAAGACGTGTTTCAACTCTACATTATCGGTAAAGGTCGGCTGCAGAAAAGGATTCCCCTCAGTATACGAAATGGCGTTGATGTACCAACGGGCCGGGTTTAATGCCCAGAATCCGGGCCGCTCAATCCGTCTACTATAGCTCAGGTTAAAATTATGATTCTCCCCCGCCTTGTAATTCACGAAAACCGAAGGAAACCACTTGGCATAATGTCTTTTGAAGTCTTCTTCATCGGTAGAGATTCCTTCGGTAACCGTATTTTCAAAACGCAGCCCAGCTTTTACCGTCCATTGTTCCCCAAAGTTTTTAACGATATCTGCGTATAAAGCTTGTACATCTTCACGGTACTTAAAATAGTTCCGCTGTTCTCGCTCATCAGCATCATCCTCGGCCTTCATCACTTCCATCAAACGGTTTCTGTTTTGCGTAAATAGTAACTTTCCGCCATAGGACAAAGTTGCCCACGGCAAGGGATGTTCCATATCAAGGCTGATTCCGTAATTGTCGATATATTGATCGTTCACATTTCTAATCTGAACATCTTGGTGATCTTGGTAATTAGAAATTGTTTGCGAAGAACGATCTTGACGATTTTCATAACCAAAATAATCCAAATTCAAAGACAGTTTTCGGCCTATACTATCTAATTTCTGATCATAATAGGCCCCCACAGCATGAGAGCGCACTGGGTTTTGCTGCGTTCCAAAGGACTGAATATCCCCAATTTGCAATTGATCGGTATCATAGATTTTCGTATTGACGTGATCGGAATTTGAATTATCGCGCAAGCTTCCATTGTAGAGAACACCCACGGTAGCCCGATCCGTCAATCGGTAATCCAAATTCAGTTTACCTGAAATATTATCCAAATTATTCTTGGTAATGATGGGTTCCTTCCAGACCTCCTGATCATAATAAAGGTGGAGGTCGTTCATTCCGCGCCTGTATCCTTTTGTCGCATCTAAAGAAGCCGATAGCTCCAACCGATCTTTGTGAAAAAGAAAAGCATCTCCAACGCCAAAGGCGGGATAGGTCCCTTGTCGATAATTGGATCGTATGGTATTACTCCAACTGTCCTGCCGTGCTTTTTTCAAGACAATATTGATCAATCCGCTGTTCCCTTCTGCTTCATATTTTGAAGGAGGTGCGGCAATCACTTCAATACGCTCGATATTGTCTGCTGGAATTGAATTCAAGTACATGTGTAACTCTTCACCACTGAGACGAACCATTTTATCGTTCACCAACACTCGAACCTCTCCTTTACCGACCATTTCCAGTTTATCTTCTCCTACCTGAATACCCGGAGTAGACTTCAACGCATCATTAGCCGTACCGGTAGAGCCGGTTACCGTTTGAGAAACATTAAAGACCAAACGATCTATTTTATGCTCAATGGCTCGCCCGGTAGAGGCAATCACAACCGTCTCTAATTCCTCATTATCCTCGGATAAAGTAATGTGTAAATCCGTCGTTTTTTCTTTGGCATCCACCTGTATCGTAGTGGTTTGGTAGCCCATATAAGAGGCCTCCAGCACATAAGGTGCAGGTTGTTCCACCTCCACCTTAAAACGTCCGTCTTCCCCCGTAATGGTTCCCCCAAGCACTGTTCCATCCGTAGCAGCCTGGACAATCAAATTCGCGTAAGCAACGGGGGTTTCCAAGCTGTCTGTGACCATTCCGGATAATTGGGTTTGGGCCACTGAAGAAAGGAATGCAAAAAAGCATCCCAAAATGGCCAAACTGAGCCGTTTGCCTATACACAAATCTGATTCAGGTCTTAATTTTCTAATTGATAAGTTCATTTTTCTGGTTTTTAACAATTCGAGTGTTCATTTATACATACCAAAGACTCTTCTATAAATGAAACTTGTCCATTAAAAACCGATCTTTTCCGATCCTTCAGGAAAAAGTAGAGATGGAGCTTAAATTTTTATCATCGGCGGCTGTTTTTAAATAGAAATATACGTGCTTTTACGCTCGGATACTGGATTAACCCCTCTTGCCTCTTATAGGGTATCGGCATCTATTTTTATACTTTATTTTTATCTTGTAGTAAGGCTTATGGCCTTGAGGCATAATTTTAAGACTCCCCCATAGAACGCAGCAGTAATAGCTTCTTGCCCTTGTCGCATTACCTTTCAATTCTCCTTCCTGATCAGGAAAGGTTTCTGGAATCAAGTTCTATAGAGGAGTCTCTGGTATCTTCCTTTATGCGGTCAAAGATATGCTTAAAGAAGGTACTATGTTATACAAAGTAGTATATATTAACTAATATTTAACATAAAGAGAGGCCTCAATCTGGAATCGCTAAAAAATCTTTTTGCTTTTTTCCGGTAAAAAGCATTCCTCCAAAGATTCCTTATAGCCTTAAAAATCAAAGGACGAACGCAGCCTGTCCGTCCTTATAATCGAATACCCTTCCTGGAAGACAAAGTCAAAAGCTTATCTTCCTTACAACGCCTGGCGCACGGCCTCAATAAAGGCCGCTCTCTTTGTACTGAGTACTTTGGAAGTGGCTTGTGGCCACGCCGCATATTGCACAATCACCAAATTCTGCTGAGGATTTACGTACAATAACTGACCAAAAATACCTGCTGCCTGATAACTGCCATCCGGATTTACCCACCACAAATAACCATAACCTCCATCTTCCTCCCCGGTAGCTTGCCAAGGCCTTGTAGCCTTTTCTATCCACTCTTTGGCAAACAGGTCGACTCCCGCTTTCTTCCCTTTATGCAACATCACCATTCCCAACCGGCCATAATCTCTTAAGGAAGCGGAAATCCCATGTCCCCCAGTATTCAGCCCGCTACATTCATCAGCCAGCCAATGTGCCGTATGTTCCATTCCCCAGGGTTTCCATAGGCCCTTGGAAAGATAATCTGAAAGGCGCATTCCTGTTGCTTTTTGAATGAGAATTCCCAACAACCCGGCCTCTCCTGTACTGTAATTCCAATGGGTCCCAGGAGCATGTGCTGCTTTAAGCGACTTCATGTAGGTTAAAATATGTGATTCATCCGAGACGCAGGCCCCCAGGTTCATTTGGGCAACATCCGCATGGGGGTCTGTATAATCCTCATTCCACTCGATCCCAGAGGTCATGGTCAGCAACTGCTCTACTGTCACTTTCCCGTAATCCTCTCCTTTTAAAGCCGGAATATATTGTGCCAGAGAATCCTCCATATGCAAATACCCGTCTTTTAAGGCCATACCCAGCAACATGGATGATATGGATTTGGCTATGGAAAAAGAAGTCCATAAGGTCCGTTGATTAACCCCATCCTGATAGGCCTCCAAACGAATTTGATCATCTTGCAGAACCAGTACACCCTGCACTTCATTTTCCTGCATATAAGTACTCAGAGTGGTACCATCTGGCCAAACCGGATCAATCACCTCCCCTTCCTCTAATTCCGATACCGTCTTGGCTCGTGCAATTGGCGTACTTGGAAAAAGTCGATACATATTCGGAAAACGTCGTTTTTCTTCCGATACACTCCAATACAGGCAGCTCTCCAATTTCTGCCCCATTGTTTCTCCAGGCAATTCACTCCGCTCTTTTACCGGATCAAACTTTTGTGTGAGCGCTTCTTGTGGTACTTGTGCTTTCAACAATCCACTGATCAGTAACAGCAAAACCAAGAGCAGTAGTCTTGTCATTCTTTTTATCGACACATACAAATGCTTATCT
>JAJYSO010000142.1 GCA_021793535.1 Bacteroidota bacterium
CGATCTACAAATGGATGCAGAAGGATTTGGAAGCTGTACCAATACAGGTGCCTGTGAAGTGGTTTGTCCTAAGGGTATCAAATTGACCAATATTGCCACGATGAATCGTGAGTATGCTAAGGCTGTCTCCAAAGGATAGTGCGGTAGGCTTTACATGCATTTAAATATAAAAAGGCAGTCTTTGAAACTTTATGACAAGGCTGCTTTTTCTTTGAGTAGGTCCGAAACAATCTGACGTTGTGCCTCTTTATGCCTATAGAATTCATGGCTTCCTTCGATGATCCTTGGGATTACTTCCAAAGCACTATACCATTGTTGAGTGGGTTTAAAGGGGTCATTTTCTCCAAAGTAAAGTGATAGAGGGCTGCTGGGTTTGGAATGTTCATAGCGCAGGCGTGTGGCTGAAATGGCAAACAAGGCCTTGTGCGACATCCCCAATTGAACGGCTTTCCAAGCGATAGTACCTCCAATACTGAATCCCACAATAAAAGGAAGATGGTGTTTGTGCTTTCTTAAGTTGTCCACAGCTTTACCAATACCGCCATTAATGAATGCTTGATGACGTTTTTCTTTGCTGGTAATATTAGGCTCTATTTCAGCTAATTTGCAAGTATCATACACCGAGATTTCAAATTCATTTTTTAATGCTTTTACATAAAGCGGAATCCATGAATTGTTATAGAGCCCATGGAGGTCAGAAAGTATGAGGAGTTCTGGATTTCTCGTTTTTTTATTCAAGGGAGTGTATATTTTTAACGGTAGGGGTCGAAGGGGTATGTACGGTAATGCTATGGAGTATATGAGGGTTAATAAAGTAGATAAGCCTGTCTTTTTTCATCATACTTCTTAAGCCCCGCCTTCCATGTTTCCCGAATCTGATCACTGTTCATTCCTTTTTCAATTTGTTTGCGCAAAGTAGTTGTTCCGGCCAATTTTTCGAAGAAGTTATTAAAGAAATGTTGGGGGTCGTCCGTATGTTGGTAAGCCTCAATCAACCAATCCAAATTGATATGATCAAGGGTTTCCGTTTGTCGTAAATCTCTCCCATAACAGACTTCGTTTTCGTGTTTGGGGTGTGTAGCTCCAGCATTAGGTTTGGGAGTATATTGAAAATCAAAATAGTCTTTACGCAGAGAAGGTGCACCAAATGCTTGAAACTGAAAAGAGGTACCTCGTCCTGCATTGACAACCGTGCCCTCAAAAAAGCAAAGGCTTGGATAGAGGTTGATTGCACGGTCGTTAGGTAGGTTTGGAGAGGGGTTAATGGGAAGAGAGTAGGGCTTATTTTTATTGTAATTTTTAACTGGAATAATGGTCAGCGCGCATTGTACACCATTTTTCAGCCATTTTTCTCCATTGATCATCTGCGCATATTCTCCCATAGTCATTCCATGAACTACCGGTACTGGATGCATCCCCACAAAGCTGCGGTGTTCTTTTTCAAGAATAGGACCATCGATATAACTCCCATTGGGATTGGGCCGATCCAATAGTAAAAGGGGGATTTTGTGTTCTGCTGCAGCTTCCATCACGTAATGTAGAGTGGACAAATAAGTATAGAAGCGCAACCCTACATCCTGGATGTCAAAAATTAAAATATCTAGTCCCTCGAGATCTTTTGCAGTAGGTTTATAATGATTGCCATATAAGGAGATGATGGGAATCCCTGTTTTTTCATCAAGCTGATCGTTTACTGATTCTCCTGCGGAGGCTGTTCCTCTGAACCCATGTTCAGGCGAAAAAACGCGTTGAATGTCTACTCCCAAATTAAGCAAAGAATCCACCAAATGCGTATACTGGTTTTCATGAAAGATTACAGAGGTTTGGTTCCCAATAATACCCACTTTTTTGTTTTTCAAGAGCGGGAGGTAAGCTTCTGTTTGATTTGCTCCCACCACAATAGAGTCCAGTGGATGCTCTTTCCCCATAGAAACCCTTTTATTTGAATTTTTTGAATGGCCCGAACAAGAAATAAGGAGGGCAAGAAAGATAAAAACTGTATTTTTGAAAAATCGGTAAAACATATTTAGTTGAATTTTGAACTTTTAATAGCAAAGCGGCTGATCGGCTCTAGGGGCTATAAAAATAATATTTCTGCTCCAATAATAAAAATAGCAATTACAGCTATTGCTATTGGGGTGATCATGATGTTGGTTTCTGTGGCCACAGGTATCGGGCTGAAACAAAAGATAAGGGAGAAAATAGAGGCTTTCAACGGCCATATTATCATTGGAAATTTGGACAATATCAGTGCGGATGTTACCGATCACCCTATTGCTTTACCACAAGATTTTTATCCGGATTTTAAGGCAGTGCCAGAGGTCAGTCATATTCAAGCAGTAGCTTCTAAATATGGAGTCATTCGGACCGAAACAGATTTTGAAGCTGCTGTGGTAAAGGGCGTGGGGCCGGATTACGAATGGAAATATTTTAAGGATTTTTTGGTTGAAGGGCGATTACCAGATTACGGTGATTCAAAAGAATACAGTACAGAAATCTTACTTTCTCAGTATATGGCTAATCGGCTCGGATTTAAAATAGGAGATAAGGTGATCGTTTACTTTATGAATTCAGATAAGCAAAATCGTACGCGATTGGTAGCTTTTGATATTGTGGGAATTTTCAATTCTGGTTTCCGCGAGTTTGACAAGACCTATCTCATTGCAGATCTTACGCAAATTCAGCGTTTGAATAAGTGGGATAAAAATGAGGTCGGCGGATTTGAGGTGTTTGTCAATGATTTTGATGATATTGATAAACTGGGGGGCGAGGTATATCAACACCTTGATTATCATTTGGATTCCAGAACGATTAAGCAGAAATTCCCTTCGATTTTCAGATGGCTTTCCATATTTGATTTTAATATTGCTCTTATTATCGGGATTATGATCGTCGTCGCCGGAATCAATATGATTACGGCTTTGCTGGTACTCATTTTGGAGCGAACACAAATGATTGGGATGTTAAAGGTATTGGGGTGTTCGAACTGGAGTGTTCAGAAAATATTCTTGTACAATGCTACGTATTTGGTGGGCAAGGGACTGTTTTGGGGCAATATGATCGGCGTGAGTATTTTGTTGATTCAAAAATACTTTAAGCTGATTCCCTTGAATCCTGACACGTATTATGTAACAGAGGCCCCGATCTACTTGAGCTTGAGTTACTTTGTCTTTATCAGCTTGGGTACCTTGATTCTCTGTGTGTTGATGCTGCTGCTCCCTTCTTACATCATTACCAAAATTACGCCGGTAAAGGCCTTGCGATTCGAATAGAAGTAGGTCGGAATGAAAAAAGAATGGCGGAATTTGAATCCTCTTACTCAACGGGTTCTATCTTTACGGGATATAATGCTTTGAAGAGCTTGACTATACGTACGGCGTCCCGTTTGCGAACACGAATAAAAATCTGGCAGTCCAGTTCCAAGATTTGATTAAACATATGCAGGTTCTCTCTGTTGATGATCTCCATGACACTGCTCATTTTGGGATAGTCAAATGAAATTTTAAAATCGACATCTATCGTTTTTATTTTGATGGCTGAGGCTTCCAAAGCTAATTTTGCAGAAGTTTTATAAGCTGTGATCAGTCCGCCCACTCCCAGTTTTATTCCCCCGAAATAACGCACAGAAGCCACTAGTATATTGGTCAGTCCAAAAGCTTGAATTTGGCCGTAAATGGGCTTGCCAGCAGAATTGGTGGGCTCCCCATCGTCGTTAACTCTATAGCGTAGGTCGGTTGTTCCCAATTGCCAAGCATAACAACAGTGTCGGGCTTTGTGATGTTGCTCTTTAAGCTGCTCTAAGGCCGCTTCAATTTCTTTTTCATTTTTTACAGGAAGGGCATACCCGTAGAACTTGCTGCCTTTATCCTTATATAGGCTTTCCCTTCCGGGCTCATCAATCGTTTTATAGGTGTCCGTGGTCAATTAATGATAGGATTTTAATTGGGCGCGCCGAAGGGAATCTTTCTCTTTAGCTGTCCAGTTGTATTTCCCTTTAAAGATGCCTTTGGTTTCCCAATCTCCGTATATGGGATTGGGTAAAACGATAAAGCGATTACCAAACTCCGATTCTAAGTCATCTGCAGCAGCATTGCGCTTTTTGGTGGAGGGGACCTCGAAGCGGTGAGAGAAGTCCGAGAGATTATCACCTAAATAAAGTAACACATCATGGGTTGCATTTACTTGTTCAAATCGTTCTTTTTTAGAACTTTGATCTCCCCGAAAAAGTAGGTGAGCTTTATCCGCGTAGGGGAATCCCAAGGTTTTCATGTTCTGGATGGTGGCTTCTTCGGCGGAGGTGACGCGGTTGGACACGTAAAAGATTTCAACACCCTTGGCTTTAGCATAATTGAGAAATTTGGCGGCCCCGGGAACTTCGGTTGCTTTTTCCTGATGGACCCATTGTGCCCATTCCTCTTCGGAAAACTCTTGATTTTCTTCAATGTTTTTTACGCTTGATGGAGTATTGTCCATGACCGTTTCATCAATATCGGTAATGATAGCGGCCTTTTTCCCCTTCCCATCCTTCTCTTTTAAAAATTGATCCAAACGCAATTGTGCGATGTTAAAGGCTTGGTAGCTTAAAGCTCTGTATTCTGCGGCGTTTTGTTGCCACAAAACAGCTTGAATCGTGTGATCTGACAATTTCAACGGAGGCAGCACATTGCCATTTTCGTGCATTGTGGATTGGGGAGTAGTGCAACCGGTAAACAGGAGACACGAAAGAACAAAGGATAAGAAGAGAGTATGGGTGTATTTCATGGAGCGATAGGAATGTATTTCTCGGCGATAAAAATAAGGAAAGAAAGGCAAAGTACTTAGCATAAGCAATGCAAAAATCCCGGGGAATGCGTACTTTTGCGAAAAGCGATATAGAAATGAGCAAATTAATTGCCCCTTCCCTTTTAGCAGCTGATTTTGGAAATTTGCAACGTGATATTGAAATTGTCAATGCCAGTGCTGCGGATTGGTTCCATTTGGATATTATGGACGGTGTTTTCGTGCCCAATATCTCTTATGGGATGCCGGTCGTTCAGACCATTAAAAAATACGCCCGGAAACCATTGGATATTCATTTGATGATTGTGGATCCGGACCGTTATTTGGATACTTTTATCGATTTGGGAGCTGAAATATTGACGGTGCATTACGAGGCGTGTACGCATTTGCACCGTACCCTGCAAGCCATAAAGAAAAAAGGAGTAAAGACTGGTGTGGCGATAAATCCGCATACAAATGTGATTCTATTGGAGGATGTGATTCGAGATATCGATGTGGTTTTGCTCATGAGTGTAAACCCAGGTTTTGGAGGGCAGTCGTTTATTGAAAACACCTATAAGAAAGTGCGTCAGCTAAAGGAGCTGATTTTGGATAATGAAGCCACGACAAAAATTGAGGTGGATGGAGGAGTTACCGATCAAAATATTCAACGACTTGCGGATGAAGGAGCAGATATTTTTGTGGCGGGAAGTCATTTCTTTAAATCAGATAATCGCACGACGTCTA
>JAJYSO010000143.1 GCA_021793535.1 Bacteroidota bacterium
CAACATCCCAAAACCAAGCAAAATGTGCATCCCATCAATCTGGAAGCCATTGAAGCGCAGTTTTCAGCCGCACATCAACGCACAGGGGTGGATGCCGTTAAAACGGGCATGCTTTTTTCACAAGATGTTATTGTAAAGGTCGCTCAGCTCTTGGCAAAAGAGAGCTATACAAATATCGTCGTAGATCCTGTAATGGTAGGAAAGCTAGGAAAATTAGATGCTAAGCTCTTAAAGGACGAAGCAATAGAAGCCTTAAAGGAAAAGTTATTTCCCCTGGCCAGTTTGATTATGCCCAACATGTTGGAGGCTTCTCTTCTTCTCGATGAGCGCCCTATAAAATCAATCAAGGATATGAAAAATGCGGCGCTTACCTTATATCGTATGGGACCTAAAAATGTGTTGATAAAAGGAGGACGTCTGGATGGTCATGCTACCGATGTTTTATTTGATGGTCAATCTTTCTGGCTCTTCGAAACTCCACGCATCCCGACGCTTAACACAAGCGGAGCGGGGGACACAATTTCCGCGGCGGCAACAGCTTTTCTGGCTCAAGGATACGCCATGGTCAAAAGTATAGAGAAGGCTAAACAATTTGTAACCCAAGCCATTGCCCATAGTTTTTCTTACCAAAAAAAGGTGGGACCCGTCAATCAATTTGCCAACCGATCGGGTGCTGAATTGCAACTTAACGTGCTTCAAGAAAAAAGTTAGCGAGACGCTTTTAGCCGGTGGAAGAGCAATAAAGAGCTGTAGTATTTTAATCCCTTTCTACATTTTTGATAAAGATGGCAATTAACTTGTCCCTTTTTTAAATCGGAGTAGGATCGTTATGGCGAATAAACCTATTTTTTTATATAAAATTGAAAAGATAGATTTATATTTGGTACCATGAGAAGAAATAATTACTTCGCGTTGCCCTTTATCATATTTGGACTGGTTTGGGCATTGGGCGGTATATATACTCCGGATAAAGCACCAGAAAAAAAGTCTACTGCTGAAAATTTTGACTTCGGACAAAACCTTTCTCACGATTCTCATCATGAAATTCTCATTGAGCCCAATACCTTTTCTTCTTCTACTCCATCTCGTGTTTATCCTGAAGTCAGTAAAAAAAATACGCTTTCAGGGATAGTCCCTAAACTAGTATGGCCGAAGGTTAAAATTCGGATTCAAGAAGCGGTGTACCATTCTACTGCTCAAGGATACCTCAGAAACATCATCTTTCCATTTCACTCTTTCTGGTAACCCGAGTATTGCCAAAATCAAGTCCTTAATTACTTATTCGATAAAAGCGATTGCTTTTATAAAGTGATTTTTTTACCCAACAACCTCCTCTGGTTTTTAGGTGCCTCAAGGATACTCCTTATTCAATTTTAACCATGGAGTGCCACAGCAATCTTTTCTTTTCAAGCATAGGCATTCTTGCACAACTTATTTAAAATAAAAACATGGAAATACTTGTATTACTACTATTTTTTGCCGGCTACACTGCCATTGTAATGGAACATCAGCTGAAACTGGACAAGCTTATCCCGGCGCTTTTGATGATGGTGTTGGCTTGGGTGGCCATTTCTCTGGGATTGGATCAGATCCAATATTGGTTCACTTCAGAAGAAGGTCTGTTTACCCTCACATCGGATGACAATCGGATGGCTTTATTAAAGTCTGCTTTAAACGCACATTTTGAAGAGACTGCAGAAATTTTAATCTTTTTGATAGGCGCCATGACCATCGTGGAATTGGTAGACTATTTTAATGGGTTTTCTGTCATTAAAGGCTTTGTTAAAACAAACAAAAAGCGAACACTCCTCTGGGTCATTGCCGGCTTGGCCTATATTTTATCATCCATTATAGACAATTTAACAGCCACAATTGTACTCATTACCATTTTGCGAAAATTACTGGCCAACCACAACGATAGAATGTGGTTTGCAGGCATCATCATCATAGCAGCAAATGCAGGCGGCGCTTGGTCTCCTATCGGAGATGTCACCACTACGATGCTCTGGATTGGTGACAAAGTAACCGCTCAAAAATTAATGGAGTATATTTTCATTCCTTCCCTGTTCTGTGTGGGCATTCCCACTTTAATCGCCAGTTTTTTAAAACCCTTTCAAGGAAATTTCGAGTTGCCTGAGGAAGAACCAGTGAACCGAAATGCCAAAATAATGCTGTATTTGGGGTTGGGAATGATCATTTTTGTTCCTGTATTAAAGATGCTGACTAATCTTCCTCCCTATCTTGGGATGATGTTCTCTCTAGCGGTGGTTGCCACCGTAGCTGAAATTAAAACCCGACAAGAACGAGCCCTCGTACTGGATACCGAACTGGGACTACAAGAAATGCCCTTGGAAAACTCATCCGAGATTTCTACTGTTCACAAAAATCCCACTTATCACGCATTATCCAGAATAGAAATGCCATCCATCTTATTCTTCTTGGGGATTTTAATGGCCGTTGGGGCACTGGAATCCTTAGGAATCATTATTCAGTTTGGAGAAACAGTAAGTGCAAATATCGGAGAAGACTTCTTTGTCATCATATTAGGGTTTGCCTCTGCCATTATCGACAACGTTCCGTTAGTGGCCGCTTCAATGGGTATGTTTAATGACCCTATCGATGCTGATGTGTGGCATTTAATCGCATATTCTGCCGGTACTGGCGGTTCTTTATTGATCATTGGTTCCGCCGCAGGAGTAGTGGCCATGGGAATGGAAAAAATACCATTCTTTTGGTATTTCAAAAAGATTTCATGGTTGGCCTTACTTGGTTTTTTGGGAGGTACGGCATTTTTCTTTATAGAATCCATTTTCTAAATTCTCCAGTTTTAATAACCCCGCAAATCAAAGCGGGGTTTGATCTAAAAAGGGGAGGGCTTATCCTACAGATGCATGTCAAAAGTGGTTTGTAAGATCATATTTTATAACATTCAGGCAATTTATGAGTTCATTTTTCGTTTGATAAGTACCCTTAAAAAACAATAAAAATGAACCTTAAAATACTAAGCCGTTTGACAATTTTGTTCTTTTGTACACTCTTGTGGAGTTGTACAAATTCAGAATATGACAACGTGAATCAACAGGACCCCGAAAAAGAATGTTCCCTCCATCTATACGATAATGACAAGCTCTCAGGGGAAAATGTAGTCATTGATCAACCGGGTAATTATCCCGATTTGGACAATCTACCAGGAGCCGATGGAAAAAACTGGACGGATGAAGCGGATTCCTTTAGGGTTGGAAAAGAAGCGGTCGTAACCGTTTGGACAGCTCGGAATTTTGAAGGAGATTCAACCGTTTATACGGCCGGGGAATATCCCGAGGCTAAAGAGCCTTCTTCACTTAAATTAAATTGTTCCAGAAATTAAAAGAGTAAGCAACCCTACCGCTTTAAATAAGGCGAATACAGCAATAGAATCTGTTTGTCCTCTACAATAGCGTCATTTTAGCACTGTTAAAATGACGCTTTTTCTTTAAGAAAAGAGAAGCTTTGCGGTAAGCATATACTTTTAATTAAAAAGGAGAAGTACGGGGTTAACACCCTACACTTTTTAAACGAAATACAATCGATATTCCCGTTTAAATCCTCATCTTTGACGTTTTAAAACCCGACACACATGGCCATAAAAGCCTCTGAACTTATTTTAAACCCCGATGGCAGTATATACCATTTGAACCTCAAACCTGAGCAATTGGCAAACACTATTCTTACCGTCGGTGATCCTGACCGAGTGGATAAAATCACCCAATTTTTTGACCAAGTCGAATGTAAAGTTCGAAAAAGGGAATTTCATACCCAGACCGGAACTTTCAAGGGAAAGCGGATCAGTGTAGTCTCTACCGGTATTGGGACCGACAATATCGACATTGTCTTTAACGAGTTAGATGCCTTGGTCAATATCGATTTTCACACCCGGGAAGTCAAGCAAAAGCTAACCTCCTTGGAAATCATCCGCATTGGAACTTCAGGCTCCTTACAGGCGGATATCCCCATTGACTCTTTTTTGATTTCTTCCGCCGCCATCGGCTTCGACAGCTTGTGGTATTATTATAAACACAATGCGGAGCAGAATCCGGAATTCACGCAAAACCTAGAGCGGTATTTACAGCTCCACCCCAAAAAATCAAAGCCTTATTTTGTCCAGGCAGACGCCCACTTGTTAAAGCTATTTTCTGACCGAGATACCTACCGGGGTATTACGGCTACAAATGTCGGGTTTTACGGCCCTCAAGGTCGGGTACTCAGGGCACAACCTCAGGACGAAGACTTGGTCAATCGCTTGGCTAACTTTAATTTTGAACATAAGGTGGTGACCAACATGGAAATGGAAACCAGCGGAATTTATGCAATGGCCTCCATTTTAGGGCATCGTGCTCTTTCGACAAACGCCATTATCGCCAATCGGGCTACAGGCGAATTCAGTAGAGACCCCATTCGAACTACCGAAAAGTTAATCCTGCATGTCCTTCAAAAGTTAAAAGAACAAGGCGACTCCTCAAAAGCCCATTGAATATCTACAGCGGTCAGGCGCAATCAAGGTATTTCTAAAAAATTATCATCATATAAGGGACGAAGCGGAAATTGTGTAAACGCAGAAGGCAGGTTTCGGAAGCCCCAATTTCTAAGTGTACTATAAAACTTGCGATCCAACTGGGCGATGCGACCGGCTCGACGAGAGTTTTTAATGATATAAGCTGTACGCCTTAGGCGACGCCGTTCAACGTTTTGAAAAGCGATTTGAAGATTGTTCCTCTCTAGTTCTTGCTTCAACACCGCCACATCTTCCACAGCCATTCCTGCACCTTGTCCCATATTAGGGGTCGTGGCATGCGCAGCATCTCCTATCAGTAAGATACGATCAAAGAAAAAATTTTTCAATGGCGCAATGTCTTGGATGGCATCGGAAATAATCTTTTCTTCCTGGCTATATCTCAGCAACTCAGAAACGCCATTATAGGCATGAAAATGGTTTTGCAGATCTGCTAACCCATAGCGCGTATAGGCTCCATCTCGGGGGGTGTTCAGGCAAGCAAACCAATAGGCTCGATTTTGGCTCATCGGTTTTAAACCAAATCGTCCCTGTGGCCCCCAGAGGGCCTTTCCTGTAAAATGAAAATCCTTGGGGACTTTGGTAATACAACGCCAACAGTGGTATCCGGCATAACGCTCGTTTGATCCCGGCACCAATTTTTTTCGAATTGCAGAATGAATGCCATCCGCAGCAAGCACATAATCAAAATCGGCTGTTGTTCCATCCGAAAAGAAGAGTTGTACCTTTTCTGGTTTTAATTGGAAATTCAACAAGCGTTTTGAAAGGTATATTTTTGTGTGCGATAAACTCGCTAAAAGTACCTTGTGGAGTTCAGCCCGGTGTACGGCATAGCTTTTATGGCCATACGTTTTTTCTAGACGGTGGGGGGCCACTCGAAAGATTATGCGACCCGAAGGATCGCAAATAGAAAATTCTTCAATGGGGCTGCCGATGGATTTGATCG
>JAJYSO010000144.1 GCA_021793535.1 Bacteroidota bacterium
CAATTTTTCGTGTAACGCTGTATGTCCACTCATCAATCGGGCCCCCATAGGATAAGCAGATCCCCATTTTTTTCCGGCCTCGGCATCCACTTTTCTCACTTCGGGATCATTAGCCAATCCCAAATAATCATTAATGCTCCAAGTAATCACCTCTTTTCCTTGGAATTTCATCCGATTGGAGATGGGTCCTTCCAGTTTTGGAAACATGAAATAGCCTTCTGCTTGCTCAGCCCAATTCCCTAGCGGACCTTTATTATCATACATTTTCTGGAATAAATCCTTCATAAGATTACAATTTTTAAGGAGCGGTAAAAGTACTAAATAAATACCAATTACCTTGGAGGTTCGTTTTTTTTATCCGTTTCTTTGCAATAATGGAAGCTTCACGCTATTTATTCTGCAAAAAATAAATTGATTTTTTAAATCCTATGCAACGTTACCTCATTGTGCTTATGGGACCTACAGCGATCGGAAAAACAGCGATGAGCATCGCCCTGGCCCGTGCTTTACACACCGAAATCCTGTCTGCAGATTCTCGTCAATTTTATAAAGAAACACGCATTGGAACTGCGGTGCCTTCCCAAGAAGAACTGCAACAAGCCCCCCATCATTTTATTCAACACCATTCTATTCATGATCCTTATGATGTGGGGGATTACGAAAAGGATGCCCTTGCAAAACTAGATGAAATATTCAATACACAATCCTTGGCTCTGCTCGTTGGAGGAAGCGGTCTTTACGTGAAAGCAGTTTGCGAAGGTTTAGATAATTTTCCTCAGGTAGACCCCCATACCCGACAGGCTTTAAACCAACGCTTGGCGATCCACGGCATAGCTTCTCTTCAACAACAACTCAAAGCATTGGATCCAAATTACGCTCAAGCAGTCGATCTCGACAACCCTCGAAGGCTCATTCGCGCTTTGGAAGTATGTTTAACAAGTGGCAAACCCTATTCTCATTTTTTAAATCAACCTAAGGCTACCCGTCAATTTACCCCTATAAAAATTGGGTTAACGGCACCACGTGAAGTCATCTATCAACGCATTGAAACACGCATTGATCAAATGTTGAATAATGGGCTTCTCGAAGAAGCTAAAAAACTATACCCCTTCCGACAGCTCAATGCCTTAAACACAATTGGATATAAGGAACTCTTTCGGTATTTAGATAAAGAGTGTTCTTTTGATACAGCCGTTGCGGAGATCAAAAAGAACACTCGTAGGTTTGCAAAACGACAACTTACCTGGTTTAAGAAAGAGAAATCAATCACATGGTTTGCTTACGACACTCCCCTTGAAGCGATGCTTTCCTTTATAGAACAAGAAACGGCTTAGTTTTCTTTTTCTTCGGGCTCGTCTACCACTAAGCGGAAGCCTTCTCCGTGAATATTCAAAATATTCACATGATCGTCTTTCTTTAAATATTTACGAAGTTTGGCAATATAGACATCCATACTTCTGGAAGTGAAGTAGTTGTCATCTCTCCAAATCCGGGTCAAGGCCAATTCTCTAGGCATCAGATCATTCAAATGTAAAGCTAATAAACGTAGCAAATCATTTTCTTTAGGAGAGAGTTTTTCAGGCTCTTCATCCTTGTATGTTAAAAATCTAAGCTTGGAATTGAGAAAGAAATTCCCAATTTGAAACTCGAATTGTTTGCTATCGGCCACACTGTCGATCGATTTTCGTTGAATAATCGCTTTGATTTTCATAAGCAACACTTCACTGTCGAAAGGTTTGTTCAGATAGTCGTCAGCTCCTACTTTATAGCCTTTTAAGACATCTTCTTTCATTGATTTAGCCGTCAAGAAAATAATGGGTACCTCCTCATTTTTTTCTCGAATTTCTTTGGCTAAAGTAAAGCCATCTTTATACGGCATCATCACATCAAGAATACACAAATCGAAATCATCTTTCTTGAATTTTTCAAAGCCCTCCATTCCATTCTTGGCATGAGTAACATTGTAGTCATTCATCCCTAAGTAATCTTTTAAGACGGTTCCAAAATTTGGATCGTCCTCTACTAACAAAATCTTTTTTTGTTCTTTATTATCCATGACATTTAGGTTTTATGAAATTATTGGTAATTTAATTATAAAAGTACTTCCCTTCCCTTTTTCACTTTCAACTGAAAGTTCTCCTTGGTGGTCCTCAACGATTTCCTTCGAATAAGCTAAGCCTAGTCCATGCCCCTTCACATTGTGCAAGTCACCGGTATGTTCTCGGTAAAATTTATCGAAAATTTGCTTCTGAACCGATTTTGACATTCCTTTGCCTTGATCACTGATTCGGATCACAATTGTATTATTTGCATTCTCCGTATAAACATCAATTCTAGGCTCTCCATCGGAGTATTTGACCGCATTATCCATAATATTGACCAAGACATTCACAAAATGCGAATGATTGGCCAGAATAGCATTCTGTTCAGCATTGAGGTGCGTTTTGATATACCCCTTTCTATTTTGTACAATTAACTCCACATGTTTAATGGCCTCACCTAAGAGGTCGTCAAAAATCAGACGTTCTTTATTTAGATCCAGCTCGTTTCGTTCCAGTTTTGAGATCCGCAATACATTTTCCACTTGTGCGTGCATCCGATGGTTTTCAGAGCGGATCATCCCCATATAACTTTTTAACCGTTCAGGATCTCCTGATATTTTTGGATTCTTCAGTGCGTCCAATGCCAGATTAATAGTGGCAATCGGCGTTTTGAATTCATGAGTCATATTATTTATAAAGTCTGTTTTAATCTGGGAGATACGGCGTTGTTTAATCAACTGGTAAATAGCTCCTGCAAATGCCAGAACAATAACAAACGTGAACACAACACTCAATAAAACCATCCAAAATACGGAAGCGAAGATTTCCTTCTTTTTATCCTTAAAATGAATATAGAGCATAAAATGCGTATTCTGCGAAGGAAAAATAGTCACTCCATAAGAAGAAGTGGAAACCAAATCGAATTCGTTGGTCAAAACTTTAGTGGCCAAACCATTGCTAAAAATACCCATGTCAAAGTCTGACTTAATATCGCGTAATTTCAGCTGCTCCTTAATCCTTTCTTTTAACTCATCCTGATCGATTCGTTTATAGATAGGCTCCTTCTCCATCTTATCCTGTATGGCCTCCAAAAAAAGTAACCGCTCATGATCTTTTAGTCGAGAAACACGCTCAAATTTCTCCTGGGCGCTCAGCCCCATTTCATCTTCTAAATCATCCTTGCGAATTAACGTCACTTTTCTATTGACCAACTTCTTAAAATCAATACTGTCAAAATCAGCCCCGAAAGCTTCTGAACGAACCTTGTAATCTTCCTGCAGGATACTATTAGTCAAGACATAGGTCTCATTGGTCAGGTCGTTCTTTTCGACATGAAAAAGCTGACTAAAGCTCGCCGAACTGGGGCGACTTAAGGTATCCGCCATGGAAGCATACTTCACATAGTATTCGTCAATCTCTTTATTCTTTACCGCATCGGCAACCTGAATAAGGCTTTGCCGCGTGCTCAAAGAAAATTGTGCCTCCTCCGCCCTTAGCGTTTTATCAATCCAATAGCCCTGTACAAAAATGATCCCAAGTAGGGAAAGGCTCATGACCACAAGGAGAAAAAAGAAAACTCGCTTTTTCATAAGAGCGAATTTAACATTAGGATTTTTAGTTATCTTAGCTATTAACCAAAAATTAACAGGAAGTTTAAAGGAAAGTCCTAATTTCTTGAAAGAATATTATGAAGTCTTAAAACTTGCGCACGCGTTGTCTCTATGTCTTCATTTACGATAATCCAGTCGGCCAGTTTTTCTTTACGTGCATCGGGCCACTGATTTTGCATGCGTTCCCTTATTTCAGCTTCACTGGATTGGTCCCTTTTTTTCAGTCTGGTTATCCGTTTGTCCAGCGGCGCCGTCACCAGTATGGTATGATCAAATGCTTTATATCTACCGGTCTCAAACAAAATGGCCGCTTCATAAATGACATAATTCCCTTTTTGCTGAGCTGCCCATAGTTGAAAATCTTTTTCAACCTGAGGATGTACAATGGCATTGAGCTGTGTCAATAAGTGTTTATCTTTAAAAACCCGCTGTGCAATATAACTGCGGTTTAACGCACCTCTATTCGTATAACTTCCCGATCCAAACAATTGAACGATTTTTTCACGTAAAGGAGACTGATGCATCAAACGTTTCGCCTCTGTATCCGCAATATAAGCGGGTATACCAAGTGCTTTGAAAAAATTAACGACCGTCGTTTTTCCACTTCCAATCCCACCTGTAATACCAACCTTAATCATCGCTTAATAATATAGTGTATCTTCCTGGGCGAAAGGGTAGCATTTTTAATAAAATCGGGTTGGGTTTCGATTTGAGGAATGAAAAAATCTTGTTCTTCGGAAATTTCCGAGAAATCGCAAACGATCGTAAAATCTATAGGCTTTATCAATTCGTATTTCTCGACACTAATCATAAAAGTTACCTCTACTGTGGTTGGAAAGAGGTTAAGGGTAACACCGGTTGGCGCATTGACCACCGTCAAGGGGATTTTCATTTTTCTTTCTGTGAACTTTTGAACTTCCAACTGAAATTCCACTGCATCTTCATAAAAAGCAACTTTTGGATCAATTTTCTGTAACTTTACTTTGCTGACCAAATTCTTATCCACTTTTTTCTTGACCGTGGAAACCGTTGAAATATGCGTTATGGTATCCAATACAGAGCTCGGCCCGCTAATGGTTACCGAATCCGGAACAACAATCCCCTTGTTTTCGGAAGAGTAACCCGGGGCGTAATTAACCTGAACCTTTGAAACCACCGGAACGCGCTTGATACTTTTGGTCTCATAGGGAATCCTGATTTCCGTATCTAGAAAATCAGCATGGATGATATCTAAGGAAAGTTTTCTCGCCAATTCCATCCGGTGCTCCGGTAAGTTGTAGACCAAAGAGGAGCTGTCTGCCGGAAGATCCGACAAATTAACTTTCATCGAAGGTTTAAAAAAATTAAGCCATGCCAATTGAAAGCCATTTTGTTCTACTTCTACACGAATATTTTCGGCTTTGGGCACAATGAGTTTGTCTTTAGGATACTCCACAAACTGCAAAGGAATCTCTACCACCTCGGTATATGTTTTCGAAAATTGAACCAACAGCCAAAGAATACTAGAAAAGACCAGGAAAAAGAAAAAAGCTTTAGCGTTAGAACGCTTAAACTCTGATTTGATAATTTTTTTTAACTGATCGATCACTTTTCAAAAAATAAATTGGGGAACACCTCCTCCGGTTGCTTGTGGCGAATCCTCACATAATAAAAGGCTTTTAAATATCCACTGCCATAACATATGAATTGCAATATACTTGCCCACACACTATACAAGCCTATTTGAAGGTTCCGATAGTGTATGCTGCTGTTTACAAAAATAAGAAGAAAATAAATGATATATACCCCCATAAAGAAGGGCTTTCCTAAAATC
>JAJYSO010000145.1 GCA_021793535.1 Bacteroidota bacterium
ATCTAAAGATTGTTTATAATTCATTTCTGATCAGTTGCGCAGTTAGTTTATTGATTGTTTTGATTCATATTTTATAAAAGCCAGAAAGATTATGTTTGCGGGAGAGGATATTGTGAAAAGAGAGATTAATACGAGAGAAGATGTTTCTTTGCTCGTCCATACTTTTTATGGGAAAATCAGGAAAGATGAAGTCTTGGGCCCCATATTTAATGGAGTTATTAAAGACTGGGACAACCATTTGGAGAAGATGGTAGATTTTTGGGAGAGCAACTTACTGTATGTTAGAAAGTATTTTGGAAATCCCATGCTTTCACATATTTCAGCAGATCGAAAGACAAACTATGGCATTGAGTCTAAGCATTTTGGGCTGTGGCTCAACCTGTGGTATCAAACCTTGGATGATTATTTCGAAGGGAGTACCGCTCAGTTGGCCAGAGATCGAGCAAGGATGATGTCTACGAACCTTTTCTTGGCTATTTTCAGAAGTCGGCCCAAGGAAGTATACTCATAAGAGACCATGAGAGAAACTGATTTGACTCTCAAGAAAAAGATTAAATTATTCTAACTGTATATATATGGCAGCTATTAAAAAAATTCTTGTTCCAACAGATTTCTCGGCAAATGCAGCTTCTGCTTATCAATTTGCAGTGGAAACGGCAGACAACTACGGAGCCAAAATAGATTTCATTCATATTATCCCAAAGATGGCTTACTTTAATTTGAGTCAGAAGGGGTTTTCAAAAACATTTCGAAATCGACAGGAATACGAGACTTTTAAAAATGAACTGCACAAGGAGTTAGAAAAGGAGTTGGAAAAACATATTCCTGAAGCCAGAAGAGGGCAAGTTTTTGTCAAACGGGAGGACCGACCGGCAAGCGGTATTGTTAAACACTCGCAAAAAGAGAAATACGATTTGATTATCGTAGCTTCAAGGGGCCGTGGAAATTCTTCTTTTACCCGAGGAGGAGTTACTGAACGATTGATTCGGGTGGCCAAAACACCGGTGTTGAGTGTAAATAAAAATTACAATCCGGAGATCAAAAATATTTTAATGCCTACCGATGGGTCAGCGGTTTCTTTGGAGGCCCTTCCAATGGCTTATTTGGTTGCTGCTCAAAACAATGCCTCCATTACCTTGTTGTCCATTTCTAAGTTTGATGTGGCTCAGATTGAGCTCGAAGGAACCAGTGCATACGGGTACACCGAGGATAAAATTAGAGAGGACATTCTGGGTGGACTGCGTGAATTTGTGGCTAAAGATTCCAATGAGCTTTCATTTGTAGATGGAAATACCTTTAAGGAAGGTAAAATTCAAATTGCAAATAAATCAGGAAGGGTTGTCAATCTTTCAACTGTTATCCAAAAAGGGGTTTCGGCTCATGCCGGAATTGTGGAATATGCACTGAAAAATGCACAACTGGTCGTTATGGCGACTCATGGCCGAAGCAGCTTGGCTAACCTTTTAATCGGATCAAATGCGGAGAAAGTGGCCCGTTATTTAAGGATGCCGGTTTTGACAGTTAAACCTCGAGATTATAGGGTTTAGTTCTTTTAACTTTTAAAAAATAAATAAAAATAAGAACACACCTCCAAAATTATGAAGCCCATTATTTATTGGGCTTTTTTCTAGTGATAAAGTGAACGTTAAGGTAGTTGAGTTTGGAAACGGTTTTTGGCTGTATTTCCTCAGGTTTTTGAAGCGAAATATATTTGAGATATTCTTGTCCGTAATAAAAACTTCTTTTACCTTTGCGACGATAAAAATTGAATGATATATGTTCTCTAAAGCTTGTGAATACGGAATTAGAGCGATTCTTTATATCGTCGGGAGATCCGATGAAGAAGAACGTTCTCGAATTAAAGAGATTGCAAAAGAAATTGACGCTCCGGAAGCGTTCACGGCTAAAGTCCTTCAAAAGCTAGTTCGAAAAAAACTGCTGCGCTCCATTACCGGCCCCAGAGGGGGCTTTTATTTAAACCCAGAAGACATGGAATCCATTCGGTTAATTGACATTGTCAAAGCCATTGATGGCGATGGTGTCTTTGAGGGGTGTGGATTGGGGCTGCCCCATTGTGATGGGCGACATCCTTGCCCTGTGCACCATGAGTTCAAGAAAGTAAAAAGGGAGCTGGAGGAAATGCTTTCTCGTATGAATGTAAAGGAGATGGCAGACAGTGTAGAAAGGGAGGATACTTTTTTAAAATATTAAAAACCAATATAAGTTCAGACTGTTTTAAATATGATTTACCTAAGATCAAAATTGCATGTATTGCTCTTTGCTGTTTTAGTATCCGTCAACGTGACGGGTTTTGCGGCAAATGAAGAAGAAATCGATTCTTGGCTGCATGGTGCAGGAGTTATAGGAACTATAGCTTTAGTGCTTATGATTTTAGCACTGGGTGTGATTATTGCACTGGCCCGATTTAACTCCTATATTAAGGGGTATAAACAAAAAAAGATTGAAAAGAATAACCTTCAATTTAATGAAGACATTCTTTCCATGGATAGTGATCAGATCGATCAAATTTTGGAACAACGCAAGGCCTCTCTTAATTATAAGCTCAGTGGAGAAGAGTTATGCGGTAAGGAAGCTCCGACTGATAAGCGAGGATTGATTTATGAGATTACACACGATCCTAAACCTACTTTTGTAGCTAAAAAACAACGGCGATCAAAAGTGTTTTTGAGAACTGACCCTGAATTGAAAAAGATCGTCATTGCTTTTATTTCAGCCTCTGCTTTTTGGTTGATCTTTGGAACTGTAGTGGGGGAGTTTGCCGCTTTAAAATTTATTTGGCCCGAACTGGATCACGTTTCTTGGCTGTCTTTTAGTCGTTTGCGACCTGTACATACCAATACCGTGTTTTGGGGATGGGGTTCCTTTGCGATGATAGGGCTGGCTTATTTTGTAATGGCTTGGACTTCAAATACGAAACTGCATAGCTATAAGATGGCATGGACGAGTTTTATCTTGTTTAACCTCAATATCATCTTTGGAAACCTTGCCTTACTCATGGGAGTGAACAATGGCGGAGGAGAATTTAGAGAGTATATCTGGCCAATTTTTGTGCCTTTCTTTATTGTGCCTCTGGTCATGACTTTTATCAATTTTTATCAGACGGTGGCCCATCGTAAGGTACGAGAAATATACATTTCAAACTGGTTTATTTTTGCCTCGATTATATGGACGGCGGTTGTGGCTGTGACCGCTTATCTCCCCATCAACGGATTAGGAGAGACGGCCATTGCGGGTTATTTTATGCACATGGGGGTAGGGATGTGGTTTATGACCTTTACCTTAGGGTTGATCTATTACTATCTGCCGGCCTCGCTCAATAAGCCTATTTATTCTTATGCACTAGGAGTAGTTGCCTTGTGGACACAAATGCTATTCTACACCATGATTGGGACTCACCACTTTATCTTTAGCCCGCTGCCTTGGTGGCTACAGACGATTGCCATTATCTTTAGTGTGGGCATGATTATTCCGGTGACAGCAGGTACAGTAAACTATTTAATGACCATGCGCGGAAAATGGAGTCATTTGGCTAAAAGTTATGTGATGCCGTTCTTCTTAGTAGGGGTCTGTTTTTATTGGATAGGATCCATGCAAGGAAGTTTACAAGCAACCCGATATACGAACTATGTATGGCACTTTACAGATTTCAACGTCGCCCATTCTCATATTACTATGTATGGAATTATTTCTTTTGTCTTGTGGGCTTGTATGTATTACATCATGCCTAAGCTGACGGGAAAAGAGCCGAAGCAATTTTTAGTGGGCGGTCACTTCTGGCTCGCCTTTGTGGGAATGTTTGCTTATACCTTGCCCCTTATGATTGGTGGAACGATGAGAGGGTTGAGCTGGTTGCAAGGTGCTCCTTTTATGGAGTCTGTTGTGTTGATGCGCTCTCATTGGATATGGAGAGCGGTGGGAGGGTCCATGATGTTGTTGTCCCACTTTGTCTTTGGCTATAATATATACTATATGGTGAAGGGCTATAAAGCACATGCATCGGAAGCAGCAGAACAATCATCTGCTACGGAATTAACGGAAGAATTATTAGAAACTGAAACAATTTAATATAGAATGGCACTTTTTGACTTTAATACAAATCATAAAGCCTTGGTTTGGACGATGTTCCTTGTTTTTATTGGGTTGACTTGTATCGTCGCTTATTATCCGGCTTATGAAATGAGTAGCTATGAACCTTTACCGGATCAACAACCCCTTACACAAGATCAAAGAAGAGGATTAGAGGTGTATGTTTCGGAAAACTGCGCGGCTTGTCATACGCAACAAGTACGAAATATTGAGATGGATAAAGCCTGGGGGAAACGCCCGGCAATTCCACAAGATTATGTCTTTAGCAAGGCCCGATTGAATTTTTGGGTACAAAGCCCCTCCCTGTTAGGGAGCGAACGAACCGGTCCTGATTTAACAGATGTTGGAAATCGCAAGGGATCTTTGGATTGGCAATTGTTGCACTTGTATGAACCGCGTGCGGTAGAGCCCAACTCTATTATGCCTAGTTTCCGCTGGTTGTTTTATGAAGTAGACAGCAATTTTGTAAGGGAATCAGATGTAGTGGTGAAGGGATTACCGGATAAATATATTAAGGACAAGCGTAAAAAAGTCGTAGCGACGGAGGATGCCTTGGCTTTAGTGGACTACTTGCTTTCCTTAAAACAACATCCTTTACCCGAAGGAATGGAAGCGCCTGAATTTATTCCCTTGAAACCTAAGGAGGAAAAATCCGGCGGTGGTGCTACAGCTAGCGCAGGACCCGATGGGAAAAGCCTTTATGAAGGAACTTGTGCGGCTTGTCACCAAAGCAGTGGAGAAGGTGTCCCTGGAGCCTTCCCTTCTTTAAAAGGAAGTGGTATTGTAAATAACGATATGGGAGAGACCCATATCAAGATTGTGCTTTTTGGAAAAGATGATAACCCCAATTATGGACCTATGCAGCCTTTTGGAGATCAATTTACGGATGAGGAAGTTGCAGCGATTATTAATTATGAGCGCTCCAGTTGGGGGAATGATAGTGCTCCGGTTACTGCGGATGAGGTGAAGGAGGTTCGAGAAGCCAACGAATGAAAATCAGATAGATCTATATAGTATGAAGAAAGCAGCATTTTTATTGATCATATTGGTCACTCATGTAAGCGCGATGCTCGCACAGGAACATGGGGGGGGCCATGAACACCATATGGCTTTTAACAAACCGGATGCATATGCGGCAAATTTGATTGTTTGGATATCTGTAGGCATTGTTCTATTAACCTTGTATATTACGTTAAAGTATATCTTTTTTCCTGGAGAGAAGGACCCCAACCATATTAAAAACATAGTTAAGGATGAATACTTCAAATAAAATAACGGTAACCAAAAAAGACAAGCGTATTGTAAAGGTCTTTTTGGATGATGATGATCGGAA
>JAJYSO010000146.1 GCA_021793535.1 Bacteroidota bacterium
TGGCGATAAAAACGCGGTCTTCTTTGGGGATGGCTGCAAATTTTTGGCGGTATTCTTTTTCGATATCACGTAAAGAATCGCTGTAGACTTGAGCGTTTTTTTGGTAGTATTGAGCATTTTTGGGATCGACGCTAATCAGGGCATCGCGAATGTTTTGGACCATGCTCAACCCCACATTAGGATCGATAAAAGCATGGGGGTTGACTTCTTTTTTGCCCTTTTTCGAGAGGTACTTCGGCGGTACGTCTTTGGTGGCGGAAAATACTTTATGTTGGTCAATCCCTAGCGATTGTACCATTTTGGCGAACCACCCGGTTGCTCCTCCTTCCAAATTGAGCCCGTTATAGAGTAAAAGATCGGCCGAGGTGGCAAACTTGATGTCTTCTGGGGTGAGTTGGTATTCGTGCGGGTCCGTGCCTACCGGGACCAGATTGTGTACCCTTACTGAATCTTTCCCTACCTCTTGTGCCATTTCAGAAAGGATGGAAAAACTGGAGATAATCTGGAGCTTGGCTTCTTTTTTTGTGGATTTGTTTTGGCATCCGATCAGGCTAGTCAGCACTAGAGAGAAGATTAAAAAAGATAAAAAGGTGTTGCGTATCATAGGAATAATTAAGGTCTAAACGCCTTCCAGGCCAATCCGGTTTTTTGATTGAAAAGAAAGACAAAAGTAAAAATGGAAGCCGCTACCAAGACGATCACCACTCCCGAAGGCAGGTTATAGGTTACACTTAAAAAGAGTCCGACCACGGCGGATAATGCACCGATAAGGGCGGATAACCAGAGCATGGTGGTCAGTTTTTGGGTGAGTAAGTAGGCTGTCGCGGCCGGGGTGATCAGCAGCGAAACCACAAGGATTACTCCCACAGTTTGCAGGGAGACCACGGTGATCAAAGTCAACATAATCATGATCATATAGTCGATAAATTTAACCGGTAGTCCACTGGCTTGAGCCATGACCCTATCGAAAGTGGTGAGCATCAGCTCTTTGAAGAAGAGGAAAATGGTCAGCAGCACAATACCCGAGATGACATAGGTTAAGATCCGGTCGCTTTCTTTGATGGTGAGCACATTTCCAAAAAGGATATTGTTGAGGTTGATGGCACTTTGTATTTTGGTAATCAGGATAATTCCCAGGGCTAAGAAGGCCGAAAATACAATTCCGATCGCCGCATCACTTTTTATTTTGCTGTGTTGGCCGATAAAACTGATGCTCAGAGCGGTTAAAAGGCCAAAAGCTACTGCTCCATAGAAATAGCTGATGTGGAGAAGATAAGAGATGGCCACTCCGGGTAAAACGGCATGAGAAATGGCATCACCCATCAATGCGAGGCCGCGCAATATGATAAAGCAGCCGACCATACCGCAGGATACCCCTAAAATAATGGCGGTGTACAGTGCATGGCGCAAAAAAGCATAGGTGCTCAGGTCATTTATAAAATTTAAAAGTGCTGTTCCCAAGGGTAATGGTTTTAAAAGAGATCAAGAAGAGGGCAACAAAGTTACCGCTGGTAGATCAAAGGTTTTTTGTAGATTTTCTTTGCTGTACACTATTTCTGTGGGGCCTACGGCAATGACGGTCTTGTTGATCAGGATGAGGTGGTCAAAGTAATTTTTTACTTTGCTCAGGTCATGGTGAACCACCAGAATGGTTGCGCCTTCTTTGGCGAGCTCTTGCAAAAGACTGACGATGATTTTTTCACTTTGAACATCAATTCCGACAAAAGGCTCATCCAAGAGGATCAGCTCGGCCTCTTGTGCCAAAGTTCGAGCGATGAGCACGCGTTGAAATTGCCCGCCGGAAAGCTCCCCTATTTGACGATTCTTGTAGGCCGATAGCCCTACTCGGGAAAGGGCTTCCCCAGCCAAAGCTTTTTCCCGCTTCCCCGGTCTTTTTAACAGCCCCAACTTAGGATAGGTGCCCAGTAATACACATTGCTCTACGCTGATGGGAAAATCCATATCCAAGTTTCCCTTTTGCTCGACATAAGCCGTGTTTTTGGCAAATTTATCCAAGGCTTGCCCTTTAAATAGAGCCTGTCCTTTATGCGGAACAAGCCCTAAGATCCCTTTTAAAAAAGAGGATTTGCCCCCTCCATTCGGCCCGATAATACCTGTGATAGAGCTTTCGGGAAGGGAGGCATCGGCTTTTTCAAGTGCGTGTGTCCCATTGGAATAGGTTACACTAAGGTCTTTAATGGATAGCACAATTATGGGTATAATTTTAATTTAGAGTTATCTAAAAAAATATTTTCATATACAAAATTAATACTTTTCGATCAATAAAAAAAGCTGTCACGGTAAATCTTGTGACAGCTTTTGGAAGAAGGGTATAGGTGCGGGCCGCTAGCGGTCTATAGCTCCTAAAACTTTTTGTGCAAAGGCGTTCGCCGCTTCAATTTGTGTGAGATTTTCCCTTTCCATAAGTTCGTGTACTTCCATGGCACCGTATAGATTGGTCAACAACTCCCCCACCACATCCATTTCTGCTTCTTTAACCGAGCGGTGCTCCGTAAAAGATTCGAGTACATCAGCGGTGTTTTGAAGCATTTCTTTACTGTGATGCTTTTGCAAATGTCTAATTATGGGTAACTTCATCGACGAGTGCTTTTAGGGATTCGTATTTGTTGGTTTGTACCTGATTGACAAATTGCCCGTCTTTAAAGACGGCAAAAGTAGGTAAGTTGTCCACTTTTGCCAGTTGGCGGGATTGTGGATGCTTTTCGGCATCGACAAACACAAATTCCACACCTGCTGTTTCACGAGCCAATTTTTTAAACTTCGGTTTCATGATTCGGCAGTTTCCGCACCAATTGGCCATGTATTGTACCACTACGGTTGGGGTGTTGGAAATGACTTCTGCCAAGTTATCTTTTTCTAATTCTTTGGTCATGGTCTACGTGTTTTTTAAGGCCCTTGTTTAAAGGGCCTGATGGGTTTTTAATTTGCAGATAGGTAAGAGGCCACCCCTTGGGTATTGGCTGCCATGGCCTGTTTGCCTTCTTCCCAGTTTGCCGGGCATACTTCTCCGTGTTTTTGTACGTGCGCATAGGCATCGATCATTCGTAAAAATTCTTTTACGTTTCTTCCCAGCGGCATATCGTTGATTCCTTCGTGGAATACTTTTCCTGTTTCATCGATCAGGTAAGTAGCGCGATAGGTTACGTTTTCACCTTCGATTAACAAATGATCACTTTCCTGGTCATAGTGCTCCTCTACAATATCTAAGATGCCCAGTCTGGAACTGAGGTTGCGGTTAGAATCCGCTAGGATAGGATAGGTTACCCCTTCTATTCCACCGTGATCTTTTGGGGTATTGAGCCAAGCGAAGTGTACTTCAGGGGTATCGCATGAAGCTCCGATGATCATGGTATTGCGCGCTTCAAAGTCTTTTAGGGCTTCTTGGAAGGCATGCAGTTCTGTCGGGCACACATAGGTAAAGTCTTTGGGGTACCAGAACAGTAATACTTTTTTGTTGTTTTGCTGAGCTTCCTCTAAAACATTAAGTTTAAAAGTGTCGCCCATTTCATTCATGGCATTTACGGTAATGTTTGGAAATTTTTTTCCTACTAACGTCATGATGGTTTAAATTTTATAAGTTAATACATGTTTTTTATGAGCCATAAGAAAGTCGAAGCCTTTCTTTAATAAAAACTCCGACCCCCAATGGGATGACAAAGAAATCGATAATCTTTTAGAAAGAGGGCAAGATTAACCACGGTTTAACGTTTAAAGCAGTAGCAATCACAGGTTAAAAAGAATAAGTTTTCCTTATTCCTAAGCATAGTTTTGTATTTTAGCCGCTAAAATAAACTGCTCGTTTGGCATCGAAAAAATCATATTGGGGATACGCTTTTTTGACCATTGTGGTGGCGAGTATGGCCCTGTGGGGATTCCAATCGATTTTGCCGGATAAAATTTTCCCTGAGTTTTCGGCGGCTGCAAAGGATCATATTGTGGTGGATGAGATGATGCAAAAAGCACTGGATGAAAAACAGACCGATGCTTTGGTTGAGCAAGAGCGCCCAGTTGAGGATTCTCTAAACCAAAAAGAAGCAGAAGGACTTCAGGAGCCGGACCCTGAGATTCCCAACAAACTCTTGGCTGATGACCTTTCAACCGCAAAGGAAAATTATTATTTGGATCATTTTTATCAGCAACTGGCGCTTTTGGAAGAGGCCCCTGAACAGCACAAGGTGCGGATTGCCTATTTTGGAGATTCGATGACCGATGGGGATCTGATCGTACAAGATGTCCGGCAATTTTTTCAGGAAAAATACGGCGGAAAAGGTGTGGGTTTTGTACCGATTACTTCAGAATCCGCTACATCGCGCATCAGCGTAATTCACCGTTTTTCCCCAAACTGGAAGATGGATACCTATATGAAGACCTATCGGGATCAGCCAACCCCACCCTTTGGTGTGAGCGGCCAAGTATTTTATGCGGTGGATAGTTTGGCTCCCCATTGGGTTCAGTATGCCTCTGGGCAGAATGCCAAGAACAGGCTCCTACCCCAACCGACCTTGTATTATGGCTTGTCCTCGAATGATTCTGCTGTTGTAAAGGCAGTGTTGAATAAAGATACAGTGAGCTTCCCATTGACGCCGAATAAAATCCTGAATACCCTGCCTTTGAGTACAGCCGATTTAAATACGGTACGCCTAAGGTTTGAGCAAGCGGATTCCATTCCCCTTTACGGTGTGGACATGAATGCTTCTTATGGGGTGCAGGTTGACAATTTTTCGAACAGAGGAAACTCCGGTTTACCCTTGAGTCAGTTAAATACTCCATTAATGCGTGCCTTTGGACAAGAGGATATTCATTACGATTTAATAGTTTTGCAGTACGGAACCAATGTGATGAGCTCCGAGCGGTTGGAATACGGGTGGTATGCACGCAGCATGGGGCGGGTTGTGCAACATTTGCGACAAGCTTTTCCAGGGACTTCCATTTTGGTGGTCTCTATAGCAGATCGCTCCCATAAGTATGGTAATGAAATGAAGACGGACTCCGCTGTGGTGCCTTTATTACAAGCACAAAAGGCTTATGCCACGGAGGCACAAACGGGTTTTGTCAACTTGTACGAATTAATGGGAGGGCGGAACAGTATGGTTGAATGGGTAGAAAAAGATCCGCCAAAAGCCAATAAAGACTACACCCATTTTAATCCTTGGGGAGCAAAAGCCGTGGCTAAAATGATTTTTAACGAAATAGAGGAGGGGTTTCATGCTTATAAAAAGCAGGTTGAGCAGCACGAACTAGAAGTGCAAAGAGAAGCTGAACGGAGAAGGGATAGTCTCCGGGCCAGACGAGATAGCCTACCCATAGACAGTGTTGTACCCCCTAAAAATCCTTCTTCAAAAACGGAAAAAGAACCCGCTAAAGATACGCTACAAAATGCCTTAGATCGGAA
>JAJYSO010000147.1 GCA_021793535.1 Bacteroidota bacterium
TAAGAAGACATATGCCACGCGGCATGGTTGCCATGGTTTGTTACCGCACAAAGGCAACCCGTTCGAAAGTATTGTACCAGCTTATTCAGATGCCCCGGAGACAAAACCCCAGAATCATAAAAGCGACACGGGAAATTTTTTATGCCGTAACAGGATTGAAATATAGATAATAATGGACCGTCAAAATTCTTCGGCTATCCATGAACTGTCCAGGCAGTTGACATACTTACTCGAAGAAAACGATCGGTTAAAAGCAGCTTTAGAGATTAAAGCTGATAAAAAGAAATATGAAGTCCACCCCCGTTTGAAGAAATGGATTTACCGGCTCCGCAAGGAGAAGAGAGCGAATCTGGAAAGGAAATATGGGGACAGACTCTATAAAATAAGGGAAAAATATCCGGGATGGACACCCAAAGTAGATCTTTGACATATAGAGGCGAAACGCTGCCCGAAGTAAAAGGGAGTTGAGCGTGTTCCTTGATTACGTTGCTGAAATGTTCATCATTCAGCGAGGTAGGACAGTGAGCTGCAGGCAGAAGAAGGGTTCAGACGAAATAGGACCTTAATTCCGGCATGTATGTGCTGACGGAGTAGCCTTGACATACACTTGAAAATATTGAATATAAACAGCAGGCAACAGCTATAAAAGTATCGCTGAATACTTTTACGGGCTTGGGGTCGAACCAGGTTGCCTGCTCTATTAAATAACCAATGGGACTGATATATGCAGAATAATACTAAGTTAAGCAGAATAGACCGTGCCATAGCGGATAATATCCCGGACATTTCTTTAAACTTTAAAGAGAATGCAGGGATTGTGCAGGATTTCATAGTCTTTGTTCTGCACCAGATACAAATTGATCTGTTCGGTTATGCCACTTTCAGGTTATCCGATTTTTGCAGGGCCACCGGAAGGACAAGGGCCTCTCTTTCTTACGTATCGGAAAGGTTTCAGGAAGGAAAAGAAACTGTATTGGCCGGATATAGATTTCAAACGGTTTTTGATTTTGCCTTACTTGAAATGATGCGAAAGAACCTGATTTTTCAAAAGGCTTACACTACTTTAGAAGGGAATAAGGAAATTCAGTTAGAGTCCATACGTATCCTTTCAGATTTGAGAATTACCTATGATCCTCAAAATAAAAAAGCTAAAATATATCAAGTATATATTTCGCCCGAATTGTTGAACGGTTTTGTGAAAAGATACTATACATTGGATCTGCAAGCTTACCGGAGGGTCGGAAAGGGAAGGAACGGGGATGAAAGAAAATCTTTTATGATTTATCTGTTTCGGCTGAGGCACATACTGTGGTCAAAAAAGACTACTTCCACTACTTTAGCGCTGGATCAATTGGTTGAAGTTGCCGGAATCAGGGCTAAGATCCCAAAGCATAAAAAATTGGCTGTCAAAAGGCTTTTCAGTACAATAAGGGACAGGACAGATTTTAAACTGGATTTTGAGTTTATCAATGGAAGGACACCTTACCGATATTATGTCAAAATCACTTTTCCCTATACCCCTTTCCCGATGAGAGAAGAGCATATATTTTATTCCGATCTGCTCGGCTCCCTAAAAGCATTTTATGAGAAAAGGTATCAGAAAGAAGACGGTTTTCAGGAATGGCTGAATGACAGCGCGCTAGGGTTAGATGTGAAAATCTATCATCTGAAAAGGTGTTTTTACAGAAGAACAGCCAAAGAACTTTCAGATGTAGAATCGCTGAACATGATAAAATTCGGGCTGGATTTCCCGGAAAGATAAAAATTCCGTTGTCATCCATTGCGACTCCGCTGTATTTTATTGCGACCCGTTGTCATTTACTGCGACTTCGTTGTCATGTACTGCGACCCGTTGTCATTTACTGCGACTTCGTTGTCATGTACTGCGACCCGTTGTCATCTATTGCGACTTCCGTTGTAATGTATCGCGACCCGTTGTCATGTACTGCGACCCGTTGTAATATACTGCGACCCGTTGTAATGTATTGCGACCGTTTTTTAAAAATAAAAATGCTTTTAAAGTATCTGTACACATTCCGTTGTAATGTATTGCGACCAATACTATATATCTATATACGTACTAATATATATACTATATATAAAAATGATTTTTTGCTTGCTAAAAGAAAAGGAGAAAATTTGGTTATATTTGATGAAAGTAGAACACATAGGGTTTAGGGAAATGGAGAACTTAATAAAAAAATATTTAGACTTAGGGATTGATAAAGTGATCGACCATGATAGGTTCAACTCCATTTCTATCGTACACCACTCGACCGCCCTTGAAGGTTCAACTTTAACGGAAGTAGAAACCGGAGTTTTGATCAATGAGGGATTAACCCCAAAAGGAAAACCTTTGTATCATTCTTTAATGGTAGAAGATCATTATAGAGCTTTGGGATTTGTGATAGATGCAGCTGACAAAAACAGACCTGTTTCTATTGAACTCATAAAAGAGATAGCCGGGAGGGTTTTAAAAAGAACCGGTGCAGTTTATCAAACTGTATTTGGAGAGATTGATGCAAGTAAAGGGGAGTTCCGGAAAGGAAATGTAACTGCCGGACGGACCTATTTTCCGAATTATGACAAAGTAGAAAGTTTAATGGATGAACTTGTGCATACTGTTTTATCAAAGATGAAAACGGATCTAACTGTTCAGGAGAAACTAAACCTTTCCTTTGATGCACATTTCAACCTGGTTTCCATACATCCTTTTTACGATGGAAACGGCAGGACGTCGAGACTGTTGATGAACTTTATTCAACGGTTCTATAAATTACCTTTAGCCATAATTCATTCTGGATCAAAATCGGAATATATACAGGCTTTGATCGACACAAGGGAAAAGGATGATATAAATGTTTTCAGAAACTTTATGAAGTCTGAATATGCCCGACAATTGGAAAATGAAATAGAAAAGTACAAGAGTGCTATAGAACCGAAAAAAGGAAGAGGGTTTCATTTTATGTTTTAAGCCCTTAATACTTTACAGATTTTAAGAAAGACACTCCTTCCGGGTGTCTTTTTTGTTTTACCATAATTTATAAATCATGAATATACAGCAGATCAAAAGTCAGATATCCCTCAGCGGATATCTGAAAGAACAGGGCTATCTTCCTGCTAGAAAAATAGGGGTTCAGTTAGCGTATAGATCCCCATTTAGAAAAGAAGAGAATCCTTCTTTTTTTGTGAATGATCAAAAAGGTGTTTGGTATGACCATGGAGAAGGGAAGGGAGGCACAGTAATAGATTTAGCTATGCAGCTTCATAATTTATCACTTCCTGAAGCAATGCGGCATTTTAACCGCGACAATTTTTCTAAGATGGGAAAAGGTGCTTATCATTTTGAAAAGGTTAAAAAAGAAAAAGCAGCCGTTAAAGTTTTGAAAGTGCAGGATTTGGGTGAAAATCAAGCCTTGATAGATTATTTAGAAAGCAGAGGAATATATGAAGAGGCAATTAAAATAGGATTGTTGAAAGAGATTTATTATAGGATAGATATAGGTGACGAAGAGAAGCATTACTTTGGGGTAGGATGGCAAAATGAAGCCGGAGGATGGGAGGTTTCTTCAAAATTCAGCAAGATGTGCCTTTTGAGTAAAGATGTCTCTAAATGGTTTAGAAAGGACTCCACTTCAAAACTGGAAAAAATCGGGGTTTTTGAGGCTATGTTTGATTATTTATCCGCTCTTAAGCTGAACTGGATTAGAGAGCAGGGGCAGATCATTGTTTTAAATTCTACAGCTCTTGTATCAAAGTTAAGAGAGAAGCTCGGAAAATATACTTCCCTCCAAAAAATTGAGTGTTATTTTGATAATGATAAATCAGGGGACATGGCAACGAAAACGCTTGAATTATTTGCTTCAGAAAATAAAATTCAATTTGAGGATATGAGGGGAAATTATCAAGGCGTAAAAGATGTCAATGAATATCTTATTTCAATGAACCGCAAGAGAGGGGTAGCTCTGTAAAACCTGATTTTTATGAAATAGGATTCTTAGCAGATTTGTCTGAATAGAACTGTTTGTAGGATTACTTATCACTGTAATTCTCCCAAACAGACAGGATGGTTACCATTTCTTTTTCGATTTCATAAACAAAACGATGTTGTTTATTTATTTCCCGTGACCAGGTTTAGATTTCCCTATATAATAACTGTCCGGTTTTTCCCGCCCCGGATCGAGGGTTGATCAAACACTCTTTAGTAAAACGTTCTATTTTGTTAAGAGTCTTTTTTGGCCTGACTTTTTGTACTTTTTAAGTTCTCCCTTAGCCTGATCCTTAAATTCGATCTGATAGGTTATATAGACTGAAAAAAATCAGAAAGCCTTTGTTCAGTCGTCAGTTTTGTTCCCTTTCCTTTTTTTGAGTTGCGAAGCTTCTTTTCAAAACTAGGGGAAACAGGATTATTATGGGTCACTTTTAACTTTCGTGCTTCTAAAGCTTTAAGAATAGTTTTAACTTTATCTACTTCTTTTGAATCTATTTCACATGTCAAGGTTGCCATAATCTTCTTTTTTCTGCTTAAGAACAATGCTCAAATATAAGGTTTTTTGAAAACTATAATCAATCAATGGAAAGACACTATAATACTATGACATTAAATCACCATAGCACCGTAATGCTATGGTGTCATAATACCACAACACAAAAATAGCAAAACACTTTAGTATTAAAACACCATAACACTATAGGGCTTTAACCTCATAATACTAGGATATTAAAACACCAAGATATTATAATACCAAGATACTGCGGTATCTGAATACTACAATACCATAACATAATTACCCAGTTCCACCATTTAATCGGAAATTTTTTCCAGAATGCTGTAGATATTTTCGACGGTACAGCCATCAAAAAATTTTCTTTTTTAGATGTACGCTTTTAGAGCTATGAATGGCTGTTTTTTTCAAAACTTTCCTTTTGAGTGGAGGATATTAATGGAGGGGTACTTTGTAGTTGCAAGATGTGCCTTTGTTATCACAAAAGCTTCTTGCCAACTCCGGTTGGAAATAAAAAATCGCAACTCATTTTTATGAAGATTATGAAAGAAAAGAAGAGTAAATCCAGTTATGTACGGATACGGTGTTATCCGGAAGAAAAGGAGCAGATCAGGGAGTATGCGAAAGAATTCGGATTGAATATTTCAGAATATATTTTGAGGAAATCCCTGCAGAAGCCCACAAATATGAATTATAAAGAAGTCATCCAAAGCATTCACGTTTTAAGGGTTGAACTGGGCCGATCGGGCAACAATATCAATCAGTTTACAAAATCTGCGAACATTATGATGAAAATGGGCGGGATCCATGAAAAAGTTTTCTGCCGTTTTGAAAAAGAACTGCGGGAACATGTTAAAATACGGGTGCTTCTCCATAAAGAAGATCGGAA
>JAJYSO010000148.1 GCA_021793535.1 Bacteroidota bacterium
AAGATTGATGACGGCATTTACCGCTGTACTCTTGCTCTTGCTACCGGTCGATTACTTTATTGTAAGGCTTGTATTTGTAATGGCGCACGGCAGTACGATTCAAGAAATCATAGGACCCGCCGTATTGGCCGGTATCTATATATTGATCCTCATCTATCTTTTAACATCAAAGCGTGTGAAAGCCACGTTTATTCATTAAAAATGGGTTGGAGGCCATACCTTCGCCCATGATTCCGGGGCCGATTAACCCGGTTTTCATAGAGACCCTCCTTTTCTGTCCCGAATAATTCAGATTCTACTGCCGGTTTCGCATTGCTCCAGCTCGTGCAAGGATCCGGAAGTTCAGGCTCATATTTTTGGGATCGACCCGTTCACCAAATCCCGGGCAATAACCGGTAGCGCACTTTTTGAGAGTATTCCTTGTATCCTTCAAGCTCTTGTTGAAGCGTGTGGTCTAACCCGGTACGTACGACAAAGAGCGATGCAGACAGAAGCGCCGGAATAAACGCCCAGAGAGAACCGAGAAGCATGGGTGTGAAAATGGCATTTACGATGATCCCTGCATACCCCGGATGACGCACATATTGATAAGGCCCGCCTGAGACTACCGTATGCCCGCGCTCATCCTGAATCCTGACACCCATAGAAAAAAATTTGTTCGAAGCCATGGACCAGCCTATTAATGCGTTGCCCAGAATAAAAAAGGTCAGATTTATCAGGTGAATGTTGACGCTCGATGCAGGCGACCAGTGGAAACGCTCATCCAGCCCTGCAATCAAGAACGTTGCGAAACCGAACGGAATGCCGATCCCCATCAAGACCTTGTCCCATTTTTTCACCAGTGTCTACGGTTTGCCCCGCTCTGCAAGCAGCTCTTGGGGCAGGATAAAGAGCATTACGATGTTGAAAAGGACATAGACGGCTATGTAGACCCATGCCCAGACCCAGTCTAGAGTTCCTGCCGATGTGAACAGCATGACAGCGGCTACGATCAGATACATCAAAAGCTGTAGGTAATGCTTCCTGACATTTTCTTTAAGTCCGGATTGCTTTCCTGCTGATCCCGTTCCTTATCCATTCTGCGATAATTATATTTGTGATCGATTTTGTAAAGCATTTTTGAAGTTCATGTAATGGAAGGCTAAGGCGGTAGTTTTGGCGGGGGACTCAGCGTTAAATTAACTTTGTTTTTTCTGCAAGCAACTTGCAAGTCTGTTTCGTTGTATTGCCTTTAATGACACAATGTGCGGTGTTATCAGGAAGAGGAGCATACTGCACAATTAAACCTACACCTTGTACATCTTTAACAAGTAGTGCACCGATCCTAAAACCGGGCCTGTCTTTAACACATGCCAATGATTTTGCAGGAGTCGTGAGTTTAGCCAAATCGACGGATATCTCTCTGTCTGGTTCTCCATTGAGCTTATACGCATTTGAAACTACTTCCTGAGTAGCTTTATTGATATGGTTCGGCGATAGGCGCCTATATAGGATATCCTCTTCTCGTATTTCTACGGAGGGTGGGTTTTCAATTGGCAACGGATGAAATTATTTCTAATATCTTCGAAGGATCAGTGGCCTCGCCTTCCTCGAAAACCCGCGCAGCACCTGATCCTTTTGTAATAAGATATCCTAAATGTCCTTCGGCTCCGATCTCCAACTCAAATTCGGAGTTTTTCCAGACCCAGTTAATTTGAACACCGCCTCCTGAGAGTGGAACAACATTTCTTGGTATAGCAATAGAACCCAACTTTATAACAACCTGTCTAATTAACCATTTAGCCATTAGTAATGCAAAATCGGTAGGAGGTATGCTACCAAAAGAATCCCAATCCTCCTTCAAGCTAGCCATACTTGCAATACGAATAAAAATATCTCCTATGCGCTCATCAATCTGCTGTTCCGAAATATCCTCAACAGGACTCCACACAAGAAAGGGATGGCGCCAAACCAATGTTCCAGATGGTGTCGCATTGTCTGCAGGTATGAATTCTGTTAATTCTTGTGCCTTAACAGCGCTCAGGGAGCGTGATAAATCATTTACCGGGGATCTGCTAAAATAAGATGGAGAACCACTATTATTACCTTGGTTCATTATGTGCCTCCGTTTATTATAATATATATATCATTTCCAACCATTCTTCAAGAACTCTTGTCGTACAGTCTCTTGAGGACCAAATGGAGTCATCATTTGAGAAGGTGTCAAACGCAATTCACGTTCCCATACGTCGGACCCAAAAGTACTTTCAATTATGACAAGTTTTTGAAGTGCCCTAAATGGCGGGGTTACCCCTTTTGCCCTCGCCTCATTAATAAATAGCATAGCATCATATGGTTTTCCTAATTCCATTTCTAAAGCAAAATCTTTATAAAGTTGCATTATTAAATTTTCGAGGTCAGCATCATCTTGTACAACATGATGCCCTAGAATTTCACGGGTTTCTGTTTTTGATATTAAATAGTCGTGTGAGCCCAAATCTTTCGCGAGCTTAGTCACAATTTTCTCGATCTGCCTGTGGTCATTACGATGACTCATAAGCAGGATCTTTGCCAAGCGTTCTATTTGCTGACGAGATCGATAAACGTCTCCGAGCAACAATGGATCGATTTTTCCTGTTAGGAGTTTGAATGCTTCTCCAACAAACTCTTTACTTAGCTTCCACTCATCCCTTACAAGTGCTTTGAAACCAGCTACGCTTTCTACACTCACAGGCACCGGTTGCTTGGTTCCCAATATTTCAGTGGTAGGATTTAATGGTCCTGAAATACTAGGATCAATTGGACTTAGAGTAGCCATCTTAGTCATAAAAATTTGGTCTGCGCCTAATGCGAAGAGTGTTCCACCACTATGACATTTCTCTGGAATTAAAACACCCATTTGTTCCGAGAATTCACGGATTAGTCTACATAGACCAAATGATGCTTGTGTATCACCACCCATAGTACAAATGAATACATCCACATTCTTTGCATTCTCAAAACTATTTAGATGTTTATAAAAAAGTGGAATGAAATCTTTGGCAATAATCCCTTGTGCATTCGGCCGGTCGGATGTTATGCAACAAATGACACGCGAATTCCGTCTTTTTTCGATTTCTTTAATGAGAGCCTGTCTCTCTTCAAATCCCATGTTGTCAGACTATAACCCTCTCATTAATACGTGTCAAGACTATGTTAATATAGCCTTTTCATCAATATTTTCTTCTGTATGTTAATGAAGTTGACAGCAGAAACCAATTACTTGTTTCGTTTTACTCATTGTGATACTTTTAAATACAAGAAGATTTAATGCAAAAATCAAATTACACAAAAGATGAAATTATTAATGCTATAATTGAAGCCTCTAAAAAAATAGGGAAGAGGCCATCAAGATCGGAGTTTTTATCAATTACCGGTATCAGAGAATATCATGTATTAAAGCATTTTCAGAGTTGGAATGAGGCAATACAGACTTCTGGATTTGAACCGGATACAACAAACATTAAAGTTGATGATGGCATATTATTAGAGGATTGGGGCAATGTAGTAAGAGAATTAAAACAAATCCCTACTCGGATTCAATATAGAAAATATGGTAAGTATAGTCCTGGAACATTTGAAAAACATTTTGGGCCATGGACAAAGATACCTGAGTTGTTTAAAATATTTGCAAAAGATAAAATTGGATGGAAAGATGTTTTACTGTTACTACCCCCAAAAGAAACAATAATATCTAATATAAAAAACAATCAATCATCTGTTCCTGTAAATAAAAATAATGTTTATTCAAAATTAGATAACAGACCAGTTTATGGAAATCCTATCGACTTCAGAGGTCTGCGACATGAGCCGGTTAATGAAAATGGAGTAGTATTTTTATTTGGGATTGTGGCAAGAGAATTAGGTTATTCTGTTGAAGCAATCCAGTCTGGATTCCCCGATTGCGAAGCCAAACGACAAATTAGTCCCGGAAAATGGCAAAGAGTCAAGATTGAATTTGAATATGAGAGCAGAAATTTCCGTGATCACGGTCATTCATCTGATAGGTGCGATATAATAATATGCTGGAAGCATAATTGGTCAGAATGCCCAGAAAAATTAGAGGTAATCGAATTGAGTTCGATAATTAAGCAACTCGGGAAATCAGACGAATACTGAAAAACTGTCGTATGAGATTGATTCATTGCACTCGAAAGCTGTTAAAAGAGTTTAAGGTTATTCCTGTTGATCTTACTACCCACACCCAAGATTCAGAGGGACTCGGCAATTGGTACGCAAACCTTCTTAGGACAGATAAAAGAAAGTGCATCCTTTTTACGAATGGGAAAACCCTGTACTCATTTCTGATACCCCGTGTAGTCAAAAGCAATCTCCAGAACATCAAAAATGAATTCCTTACCCATTTAACATTCAATCTTCAGAACGAAGGCTTTGATCTTGCGATAATTGACAAAGTAAGACAGGAATACAGAGAAATAGGTTTTGCCACAACCATCAATAGGGCGGTCCTCGGATCAATGACTGATTTTACGTTCCAATACAAATTTCTGATTATAAGAGACGGCGGTTTGGAAAATGCAAACATTCTTAAGATCAATAGGACAGTCAACCAGTCGCCGATGAGCGTTTTAAGGTATAGGTATCCCATCGAAGCTTTAAAGATGTTGCTGGCAAAATAAAGGATCGCTATCCCTTTCAATAAAAGAGAGTGAATGGAGTGACTGGTGCGCACAGTGGATAGACTTAGTATGTCCAATAGTCATAAAATTTGCTGTTCAATTCAATATATCAATTAACTGGTAAATGAACTGAAACGTAAAATTTAAAGTAATTACTGAAAAATAATTAAAAAACAAAGTTTTTGTAATATTTAGTAAAACTTCGTCAATCCGTTTGCAGTTCACTTACAATTCTCTTTCAGTTCAAAGCGGATGACCGGCCGCAGAAAGAGACCGACAAAAGCCGTGCGGACGACGGCGTTGCAGCCGGTGACAGGATAATAAAGTTCATACGGGGAAAGGGGTGTGTGGGTGCAAAAGATTGTGCCGATGCAATCAAGCTCCCGAGGAGTACCGTGTACAGGGCCATAAACAGCCTCCTGCGTGCAGGGAAGATCACAAAGACAGGCGCAGGTAAATCCACCCCCTATGCCGTCCCGGAAGACGTAAAACAGGCGACGGCAAAGGAATAGTTTCCGGTCAAAATCATTGAGACCCGAATGATTGTATTGCCGGATCCCGTGTAATGTTATACACAATGACCATGGGTGCGGAAGTACATGCATTAATGCCGGTGTTATTCATAGGTCATGGGAATCCCATGAACGCCGTTATGGACAATGACTTTACCGCACGATTGAAAGCTTTCGGGAAAAGCCTGCCGAAACCGGAGGCGATCATGGTAGTCT
>JAJYSO010000001.1 GCA_021793535.1 Bacteroidota bacterium
CACACACGATATTGTAGAACTGGTCAGCCCCACACAGTTCTACCTAAAAGGCCGATTGGACAATGTGATCAACACAGGGGGAATCAAAGTTCACCCCGAAGAAGTCGAACAGCAGTTAGGGCCCTATATCAATACCAGGTTTTTTGTCTATGGAATAACGGATGAAGTTTTGGGTGAAAAAGTGGTCCTGTTTATAGAAGGAAACCCTAATCAGGAAGAGCTGCAAGCCCTACGACAACACATCAAAGGATCGACTACCTTAGGTCCCTATCAAAGGCCTAAAGAGATTTTCACACTCCAACATTTTGTAGAAACACACTCTGGAAAAATCAAACGGCAGGCCACAGCCAATTTAATCCATAGCTAAGCCTCTTTAATACACAAAAGGCCGCCTTAATCATTTAAGACGACCTTTTTTTGATTGCATCAACTCCATCTATAACTGCGCTTCTTTTAGATCCACGCCATATTCTATCAGATCCGAATAATTTTGAATGTGCACATCCGGATCATTCGCAAAATCAGAAGGGATCACGACAAATCGGAAAACTTGATCATCTGTAAAAATAGGATCTAAATTCTGTAAATCATAATCGCCATCAATAAGTAATTCCACATCTGCAGCGGTATGGTTGTATACATACGTGATGGTTCCTTGATCGGTAAAAAAAGTTTGCGGAAGCAAACTATAGGTTTCAAGATCACCTTGACTCTCTATACGAAAAACCAAAATCGCATCACTCTCCAAAACCTCTATATCATCAGGAACATCCACAACGGTGGCCCACAAGTTGTTATCGCTTTCATATTCGAAATGAACTTGGTCATACTCAAAGGTTTGCCCAATCACCCCTCCTCCATCTCCATCTTGTCCCGGAGGCCCCATAGGTCCGGTATCTCCTTTACAAGAGATAAACAATACAGCAACTAAGGCCGTTAAATAGATAAGTGTCTTTTTCATGATATATTGGTTTAGTACATAAATTACTCAAATTTCAAACTGACCGAATTAATACAATACCGCTCTCCGGTATCGGTCGGGCCATCGGGAAACACATGGCCCAAATGACCTTTACAGTTTGCACAGATTACCTCTACACGAACCATGCCAAAACTAGTATCCTTTCTCAACTCAACACTTCCTTTAACGGCTCGATCAAAGCTGGGCCAGCCACAATTGCTCTTGAATTTTGCCTCACTCTCAAAGATTTTCTGATGGCATCCGGCACAATAATAGGTCCCCTTTTCAAAATGCAAATTATAATCGCCCGTATGTGGGTATTCTGTTCCTTTTTGCCGAAGTACTCGGTACTGCTCCGGACTGAGCAGCTCTCGCCATTCCTGATCAGTTTTAACTTGTTTTTTTGCTTTTTCTTTACTCATAACTACCCACTAAACTTTCTCCTCCTTCTCGGGGTACAAACTCCAAGGAGGCTCCGTTAATACAAAATCTTTTTCCTGTTGTCTCTTTGGGTCCATCTTTAAAAACATGTCCCAAATGCCCTCCACATTGCGCGCAAAGTACCTCAGTACGTCTATACCCCAATTTATAATCGTTCGCATACACTACCGCCCCTTCGATGGCACGATCAAAGCTCGGCCAAGAAGAGGTCGTTGTGTACTTATGGGCCATATCAAACAGCGGATTTCCACAAGCTGCACAACGTATTTCCCCCTCCGCAGTAAGTTCGATCAGCGGGCTGGAATGTGGAGGCTCTGTATCCGCTTCTCGCAGTACATAATACTGTTGTCGAGATAGGGATTCTTTCCATTCTGCTTCAGCTTTTTGGACGGTAAAATTCCTTTTTTGAGAACGCTGAGTAGCCGTCGGCTCCACCTTATCCTGACAGCTGAACAAGAACAAGCAAAGCCCACATAAAATTCCAATTTTGTACATCATCACAGTGCTATTCACAATTAACCCGCTCTTTATCTGGTGCTGCCTTCATAGAGCTAAGTTAGGCAAAAATTAAATATTTTATGAAGAATACGTATATTTGTTTGTTCCTTAAAACTAAAATGCAAACTATGAATACCCCAAAAGTTATTGTTGTTTTGTTCCTCTTGCTAATTGTCAGCGCTTGTCAAACCAATCCTTTTACCGGCAAAAAAGGCCTGGCCTTAGTCTCCAATAGTGAACTTTTCCCTCAATCGTTTCAACTTTACCAGGAGACTCTAAAAGAAAGCAAAGTCATTCGTGGAACGGCCGAGGCAAAAATGGTCGACCAGGTGGGGCGTCAAATTGCTGAAGCAGCCGAAAAGTTTCTGGCTTCAACCGGGCAACAAGGATACCTTAAAGACTATCGATGGGAATATGCGCTTATTGAAAGTGACCAAGTCAACGCTTGGTGTATGCCCGGAGGAAAAATTGCCGTGTACAGCGGCATTCTTCCCCTCACCCAAAACCGTGCTGGGTTAGCCGTGGTCATGGGACATGAAGTCTCTCACGCCCTCCTCAACCACAGTCAACAACAAGCAAGCCAAAGCCAAATCACCAACGTCATTGGAATGGGAGGAAGCACGGCGCTAAGTGGAACGCAATTCGGAAGTGTCTTCAATCAAATATACGGGATCGGTACACAATTAGGGGTAACGTTGCCTTATAGTCGAAAATTCGAGACCGAAGCAGATGAACTCGGTCTACAACTGATGGCCATTGCGGGGTATGACCCCGAAGTAGCCATTGCCTTTTGGGAACGGATGAACGCTGCTGGAGGAAAGGCCCCTGCCGAGTTTTTAAGCACGCACCCTTCCGGTCAATCCCGCATCAACAACCTCAAAGGAAAAGTAAACGAAGCCAAAGCTACTGCCCGAAAATTTGGGGTAACTCAATTCCAAAAATAGCTGGGAAGAAAAAGACAGTCCTATCAACTCAAAATTATTAATAAAAAAGGGCATGCATCTTTAATCTGTCCTATCTCTACCATTCCTTTAAAAAGTACTTCTTAACCTTCGTTGTGTTCGGGACAGAAAAGCGCCCCACTAAAAGCCATCACTGCTCTTCTCTCTCCCATGGGATTTCTCTAAAATGTAAAAAAGGAAGTTGAAAAAGCCAACTTCCCTTTTTATAAAATGTGTCCCTTTGATCATTAAGGGATCTACTGGGCAGCCTGCCCTGGATGATAGGTCTTAATGGCCTGCTTCTTAATCGCCTTTGGCGTATAAAAGACCGGCTTCATTTCTTTTTTTCTAAACATCTCCAATTGATCGTAATAATAAGGGGATTCTGGATCTTCGCTCTCTCCATAAGCCAAGACGGAATACGCACGTGGAGTTTTATCAAATTCAACAGCAATTACCCAACCGTCTCCTCCGGTCACCCGAAGTTTAGGTTGACCGTCCACTTTGGTAGGGGCATACCAAAATACTCTAAAACAGCCGTACACCCCGCTACAACCATTCGCCGGCTCATTCTTACCCTGCGCAAGCATACGATGCACGTCTCCCCAGGCCACATCCCAGTTTCCATATTTTGTGGACACCTCTTGAAGAGCCCAATCGAAAGCCTGAGCTGCTCGCTTTGAATCTGCTAATCCAAAAGGGGTCTCAGCCGGACGATCTGCCGACCATGGGGTGGCAAAGAGTTCTTCGGGCTTTGCCGCAAACCCTACAGATTCAGGCGATGATCCGGTATGTTTTGTCGGGGCTGTATCCACATAACGATCCCACCATATTTTAAACAACACCCCGCCACGACTCTCTTCGGAAACGGTATTATCCCATTCTTTCAACAGGGCAACAGCTTGCTTTGTTTTTGCCGGGTCGGCGGAAGCATTCTCGTTTTTCTCCACCGCTTTGATCAAATCTTCCTTTACTCGATCGGCTAGCAGCATTCCCGTATTGCTCTTTAACTTCACAATCTCTTCCAAAGAAAACTTTTGTGAAGCATTGCCAATCAAGCTATATGATTTTTGACTTCTGAGCCTAAAAGTTGGCTGCGGAAAATAAGCAGGAAAATCTTCAGGTTTCATGATCTCATTGAGATTGGTGAAGTGAAAAGTATCATTTTCATTGTGCAAATAGCCCCCCTCCGGGTTTCTTAATTGCGGCAATTCATCCCAAGGAATCAGATCCGACCAAATTTCACTGGACTGAGTGACCAGTTTTGCATTTCCATCACCGCTCCAGGAAACCGGCAAATCGGGAACCGTTCCATTCCAAACATAAAAAATATTGCCATCTCCATCGGCATAGGTAAAATTAGAGGTGACAATTCCACGAATGCGCATGGCCTTTTTCCACTCCTCTAGATTGGTCGCTTCCATCATCGCTAAATACTGTTCAGCTGCCCTAAAAACATCTGCCGCTGCAGATTTAAGGACATAAACCTTACCGTTCCCTCTGTAAATTACCGGCCCGTATTTCGTTGACAAAACCTCTCTCTTCTCCCTTGAAAAGCCCTCGCCATTTTTTACCTCAACCGTCCGTATCTCCCGGTCGATGGGATGGGATTTCCCATCCAATATATAATGGTCTGGGTTATCGGGATCCACGTGAAAGGCATAGATTTCATCCATAAAGGAATCATTGTTAGTGGTCGACCATCCCAGATGTTGATTAAACCCACCTACTGTAATTAAAGGAGCTCCGATTCGGTAATCCCCATAATAATCGAATTTCCCTGGCACTTCAACATGTGCTTCATAATAACCGGCACTCCAGCTCAAATGTGGATTCCGCACTAAAACCGCCTTACCTGAAGAAGTCCGGCTAGGGGCAAAAGCCCATGCATTAGAACCCAGATCAATAGGAGGGGCCACATAACGAGTACCCATTCGTTCCCAAAAATCCATATTTGATGTGGGGTCGGCTTGTCCAATCCCATTATCCTTCCAGGCTTGTGGAGGGTGATTCTTCAATTTGCGAAGAAATTTGTTGACCGAAGATAAACTCACCGATTCTATTCCGGCTGCATGCACGTCATACACCGTAAAGAAAGGCTGCACCCAATCTTCCAATTCCTCCGGATGCAATTCAATATAGCGATTTACCGCCAATGTAAAGCCCTCGATAATTGCTCGGGCCTCTTCATTCAATTCAGGCCAAGTACGCACTGCTTTCTCATAACGGATCTGATTGGCAATATCGTTATCAACGGCACTGTGTAAGCGCCCCGCATCTATCTCATGATATTTTGCCCACTCTCCTCTTGCTTTAATCAAATCGTTGATAACCCGGTCGTGATAATCCTCCATTTGTACATATCCTAAACCGAATCCGGCCGCTTTTATATTCTGCGCTGAAATATGCGGAACCCCGTAATCGGTTCGTTGAATGAGCACCTGCTCTGACAATTCTTTTACCTGATCACTAGAAGGATAGGATGTTGGTGTATCCCCGCCATTTGCACTGGCTGCCACCGCCACTCCAGAAAATCCGAACGCTACAAAAAGTAAAACACATAGACAATTTCTTCGAAATCTCATTTTTATTATTTTTTAGTTGAGCCCTCGCAATTTACCATTTTTATGAAACAAGCCTCCCTTCTTTTACAGAAACTCCTCATTTTTTTGATATTCCTTTAATAGAATAGTTTTAGAAATAACTCTACATTTGAATCAAAAATTTAACCAAATCCTTTGCCCTATGCCAGCAGCAAGTTTACAGCCCGATTTAATCAACAGTTTTGAACGGGTGCCCGTTCAGATATTCAGCAACTCCAAATCGGGTGCTCAATATATTGCCAGCCGCATTGCAAAGCTTATTAAAACTAGACAGGAAGAACAAAAAACTTGTGTATTGGGACTGGCCACCGGATCTACTCCTGAAGTACTCTATACCGAACTGATTCGGTTGCACCGAGAAGAGGGGTTGAGTTTTAAAAATGTCATCACCTTCAACTTGGATGAATATTACCCCATGGCTAAAGAAAACCCGAACAGTTATTATTTTTACATGCACGATAGGCTTTTCAACCATATTGATATCCTCCCTGAAAACGTTCATATCCCGAAAGGATATGTTCCCAAAAACCAACTCGGCGAAGCTTGTGAGGCATACGAAAAGGACATCAAAAAAGCCGGAGGTATTGATATCCAGTTATTGGGAATCGGACAAAACGGGCACATAGGATTTAACGAACCGGGATCCAGCCTCCACTCCACCACCCGTTTAATTCCTTTGGACAATCACACGCGTTTGGCCAATGCCTCTCATTTCGGGAAGCTTTCGGAGGTGCCTCGGTTGGCTGTAACCACCGGCATTCAAACCATTATGGGCGCCAAGGAAATCATCTTATTAGCTTGGGGAGACAACAAGGCTATGGCCATCCAAAAAGCCGTTGAGGACCACCCAACGGAAATGGTCCCAGCTTCACTGCTTCAAAACCATCCCAACTGTACCTTTGTCATCGATGAAAATGCGGCCCAAAACCTGATCCGATATCAATCTCCATGGCTAACAGGAGCAATCAAATGGACGGAAAAACTGATCCGAAAAGCCGTGTGTTCCCTAGCTCTGGAACTAGACAAGCCCATTTTGATGTTGACCGATCAAGACTACAACGATTGTGGACTAAGTGATCTTATAGAAGAACACGGCTCAGCTTATGATATCAACCTAAAGGTTTTTAACGGCATGAAACGCACCATTACCGGGTGGCCGGGTGGAAAACCCAACGTCAACATCATTGGCCATCCCGAACGGGCGACACCAGCGAAAAAGCGTGTCCTTATCTTTTCCCCTCACCCCGACGACGATATCATCTCTATGGGAGGGACTTTCATTCGTTTACACGAACAAGGACACGATGTGCATGTCGCTTATCAAACCTCGGGTAACATCGCCGTAGGCGATGAATTAGTAGAACGATTTTTGGACTTCTCTACAGGCTTCGACAAGCTGTTTGCCATCCAAGATCGACCCAGCCAAGTCATTTTTGAAAAGGCTAAAACTTTTTTCAAAACCAAACAAAAACAAGACCTGGATCTTCCAGAGATTCGTAAAATCAAAGGGCTCATTCGGCGTTGTGAAGCCAAGGCCACCTGTAGGTATGTTGGATTGGAAGAAGATCATGCCCACTTCTTGGATCTCCCCTTTTATGAAACGGGAACCATTAAAAAAGATACACCTAAAGAAGAAGATATAAAAATCGTCACGGATCTTATTCAAGAAATCCAACCACATCAAATTTATGCTGCAGGGGATTTGGCCGATCCACACGGTACCCATAAAGTCTGTCTGGATATCCTTATCGAAGCCCTGAATCGATTAAAAGAAAAAGCCTTCATGAAGGATTGTTGGGTATGGCTTTACAGAGGAGCTTGGCAGGAGTTCGAGCCCTATGAGATCGAAATGGCTATCCCTATGAGTCCTGATCAAGTCATCCAGAAACGAAATGGAATTTTGATTCATCAAAGTCAAAAAGACGCTGTTCCGTTCCAAGGGGAAGACAAACGAGAGTTCTGGCAAAGGGTCGAGGATCGCACAGCAGAAACTGCCCGTTTATACGACAAGCTCGGGTTACCACAATACGCTGCATTAGAAGGATTTGTAAGGTACCCATACCAATAGCCTGAAATTTTATTTTAAAAAAGAGGAGAACCTCCATTAGAAAGTCTTACTTGACAATGCCGTCAATTTCTTTACCTTTGTTTTAAATTTTTTCTATGAACTGGATGGATGACACGTGGCCGTGGTATGTAGCCGGACCACTACTTGCGGGAATCATGTTCGCCCTGCTTTTTTTGGGAAAACAATTCGGTGTTTCTGCCAATTTAAGGACGATGTGCTCGCTTGCGGGTGCGGGACGCTTTTCCAATTTTTTCAACATCAATTGGAAAGACCAACGATGGAATTTATACTTCATTCTCGGAGGGGCTATCGGGGGCTACATCGCCGCACATTATATGGGCAATAACGGGGTGTCCATCAGTCAAAAAACTGCAGATTATCTGGAAAATACCTATCAAATCACGGGAAGCAAGATGGCTTATCTTCCCCCTGAACTCTTTTCTGTTGAAGGGTTTAGTCATCCCTTTTTATGGGCAATATGGATAGGCGGAGGATTACTCGTCGGTTTTGGCGCCCGTTATGCCGGTGGCTGTACTTCAGGGCATGCCATCTCTGGGTTAAGTAACCTTCAATGGCCTTCCCTAATTGCCGTTATCGGTTTTTTTATTGGAGGGCTTACCATGGTACATCTCCTATTTCCTTTACTATTTAAAGCATGAAACAGTTTACCTACATTCTTTTGGGTATATGCTTTGGTATAGTGCTGTACAAATCAGAAGCGGCCTCTTGGTTTAGAATCTATGAAATGTTCCGTTTCGAATCTTTTCATATGTACGGTATTATCGGATCCGCAGTGGCTACAGGTGCCCTGGGGATTTTCTGTATTAAAAAATACCGCCTATATACTTTTGACCATCAGAAAATGGCTCTGGAGCCCAAAAACAAAAGCTTTCCGCGTTATTTGTGGGGAGGGGTTATTTTTGGGTTAGGATGGGCGCTTGTAGGGGCTTGCCCCGGACCGATGTTCATATTAGTAGGCGCAGGGTTTATGCCACTGCTCGTGGTGATCTTTGGTGCACTAATCGGCACCTTCCTATACGGATTATTGCGAAAGTACCTGCCGCACTAAATCCCTCAATAGCGCTCCAATCAGGAATGCGCAAAAAAATAATCGTCTCGAATGAAAAGCAATACACACGAGACGATTTTTATAGAAAAAGGCGACGGCTATTTGTTCACAAAAAAGACGCCGTTTACCATCATTAATTTCCCACCTTCCCAAAAATTTCGGAAAAGCACATCATCTATATAATAAAGCACACTTCCTTTCCCGAGCTTGGCCTCACCGAACACCAAGGAGTTGCCCAGCTTTTTCTTTGCATCCTCTCCAGCGAATCCCGCCACATTATTGGGTTCCTCCGGTAAATAACCAACCGTAGCGTTTCTTCCCTCCAGATACTTATAGGCGTTACTCCCCAATTTCAAACTAAAATATTGATCTCCATAGCCAAAAGCCATAGGATGAGAATTATCCATTTCTACTTCAAATATACTACCGGTCACCAAATTGGTCGCATTCTCCCGCTCACGTTGGTCATACCGAACTGGAGTTTTTATCGCCACTTCATCTCCATCGGCTTCCTTTCCTTCCTCAGGATCAACTGTTTTCTGGGTCTTCAATCCAAATCCATTATCCGCTAGTAGTTTTGCGGTTGTACTCATACTGATCAACTTTCCCCCGGCTTCAACCCAAGCTTTTAATTTATGCAATCGATCGGAGTTCAATACCTCTGCATCCCTGATTTCCGGTAAGATAATGACATCGAATTGAGAGAGGTCCACCCGATCCAAAATTCTCGTATTTAAGGGAAGCATAGGGTATTTCAATTGCTGCTCAAAAAAGTTCCATACAAACCCATAGCTCATCGCATTGGTTCCCTCCCCCATCAACACGGCGACTTTCTCCCGATCGATGATTTTTAATTGAGTAGACCCGAAATCATACTGTGTTGTAGAGAAGCTCGAAGTGCTGCTGTATAATTTTCTTTTATGTGTATTGGCAATTTTGACTAAAGTTTGCTCAAAGTCTGGATTACTTTTGTTATCTCCACGGGTGATGACTAGGGTACCGGGCTCAAAATCAGTATCTGAAAAACGAAGCTTTTTCTCTGAGAAACGAACCTTGAGCTTAGCCTTAAGCAAATCTGCTAAAAACCGTGCATCTTTCATGCTTTCCCACTTTACCAAATAACCAGCAGCACCTTGCTGCACGGTATTGGGTTCAAAAGACTCTGCTTGTCGTTTGGCTAAGCTCAGTTCACGCTTGCTAGCCACCCCGTCCAAGTCATAGGCATAAATGAGCGACCATGCGGTAATATCATAGGTCAAAGGCGTACTCAATTTGGTATCTGGCTCAAAAAGAACGTGTACCATTTTTCCTTTGGGCTGATGAGTAGGAACCACTAAAGCATCGGTAGCATCAATCGTCCCATTTTCTTGAGTGGAGTAACGAAATCCTGTCGCATTTCCGCCCGAGGCATAATAGTACTGGATACCATGACGGTCAAGAAGCGCTGCCAAAAGTTCCTTGTTGCCCTGATCCCCTTGAATAACAAAATCTTTATACGTCAACCCGCTCTGGTCTTTAAAATAATTGTGCATTTCACGGATGAGCCGATCACCTAATCGCTCACTGGTTTCAATGGTGGCTATACCGCTGGCAAAATGGTGTTCCATCCGGTCTTTCAAGGTGAGCTCTTCTCCATTTTTTAAACCGATTCCAAGGCCGGCAGCACCGCCCCCTGCTTGCTCGTAGGTCATTCCGATTGCCCCGAAATAAGTGGGGTATGTATCCCCGTAGCTCGGATACAGAAAGTCATAAATCTCTCGCGTAAAAAACAACCACCCGTTTTGATCAAATATTTCAGCATTATGCTTCCCAACTTCTCCTTGAAACTCCTTCTGCCAGTCTGTAAATATTGTGTGATAAGGCTCTGCTCCAGGAGCAAAGAAATATCCTGAGTTTACCCCCATTTCATGAAAATCTACATGTACATGGGGAAGCCATTTGTTATAAACTTTAATCCGAGCTTTGGAGACTTCCTGCGTGGTCCAAAACCAATCTCTATTGGGGTCGAATAAATAATGGGTATACCGTCCTCCTGGCCAAGGCTCATTGTGTTCATCCGCATCGGCATTTACCGTATTGGGTAGGGTACGCACCCGATTATACCAATTCACATAGCGATCTCTACCATCCGGATTAATCGCGGGATCGATTATAACAATCGCATTTTTCAACAAATCTTGTCGAGAAGTGAGCAGCGTATATGCCGTTTTCATCGCTGCCTCGGTACTGGAAGCTTCGTTGCCATGCACGTTGTAACTCAGCCAAATAATGGGTAATTCTTCAGCGCTCCCATTCTCCTGGGTGACCCCTAAAGCATGCAAGTGGTTCTTGCGGATTTCTTCCAGCTTCGCCTGATTTTCCGCAGCCGTTAGAACGGCATAGCCCAACGTCCTGCGCTCATAGGTCTTCCCGTAGACGTTATAGGTCAGCAAATCACTGTTTTGATCTAAGTAATTAAAATACCGCACCACGTCAGCATGACGGGTAAATTCACTACCCAACTCATACCCTAAAAAGGTTCCCGGGTCTTGAGGCTGTGCAAAAGACAAGGCTGTAAAAAAGAACAAAATGGAACTTAAAAATCGCATGATTTCGTATGTTATAAATTAGTTTTTAGTTTAAAGTTAAACCGAAGGGTAAATAAGGAGGTAAGCCTCTCTTCGGCAATTGTGTTTATTCCTTGTTTTCATTGATAAATGTCCGAACATCTGCAGCAAGTTTCTCCGCAAACTCATCGTTGACATATACCATGTGGCCCGACGCGTATAACTGGTAAGAAATATTGGCAAATAACGCTTTGGGGATCGGCAGTTGATCCAACTCATAAACGGCCTCAAAATAAGGAGTAGCAATATCGTAATACCCACCCATCATTAGGACCTTCAATTGATTATTTTTCTTCATGGTCTTGGCCAAATCGCCCATTACATTGACACGTCCAAAATTTCCTTTGTGTTCCCAATCCCAATCCACATCTCCATGCCCGTACAAACTGGTCCGATAAGACCTGAACTTTCCATAATTTAAATCGTTGAGAACATATGAATTAAAAAGGGATACATAAGCGCTGCTGATCGCATCTGATTGGGGGTCATTAGTCATTTTTTCAGCCAATGGATTCAATATGGGTCCCCTAAACCGTGTATCTAAATTTCCAATCCCCTTGCCGTCTTCCAACAGGAGTTGTTGTCGAAATTGATTTCCTTTTATTCGTAAATTGGCTTTCTTGATATACCCTATCGAAAGTCCCGTATAGCGGTGTAATTTTTCTGCAATTTTATTAAAAGTTTGAGAATCCAGATGTCGTCCTTTATTCAAAGCCAACGCATACTCGGTCATTGCAAAATCTTCCACTTCCTTAAGGAACCCGGGCAAGTCTTCAGGTCGATTGGGGATTTTGTGATGGTACCAAGCCGTAGCGGCATAAGTAGGGAGAGCCAATTGATAGGCACGTCCATTTCCATATTCGGGATCCGGTCCATCAATGGTGTTGTTGTAATCCAAAATCTGAGACAATAAAATAACGCCATTGACATCAATGCTGTACTTTTCTTGAAGGGCACTGGCCAGCAACACGGCCCGCAGCGTGCCATAGCTCTCTCCAAAAATAAACTTAGGAGTATTCCAGCGGTTTTCTAGGGTCAAAAAATTGCGAACAAACTTGGCAAAAGCGGCTGCATCTTGATCAATCCCATAAAATTCCTTCTCGTGTCCTTTTTTAACTCGTCCAAAACCTGTCCCGGGGGCGTCTATAAAAACAAGATCGCTCACATCCAACAAGCTGTATGCATTGTCCTTTAGCTCATAAGGAGCACGCGGGTGCTCAGTTCCTTCTATATGTACTCTTTTCGGCCCGAAAGACCCCATGTGCAACCATAAAGTAGATGAACCCGGACCTCCATTAAAAATAAAAGTAATTGGTCTTTTCGATATTTCACCCACCTGTTCTTTTACGTAAGCCGTAAAGGAAATTTGGGCAAGAGTATCCTGTTCACTTTTATCTAAAATCGGCAACACCCCGATGGTGGTACGGTATTGAATTTTTGAACCCTTGAGGGTCAAACTGCCTTTGGTTGTAGCATTTTCCTGGATCCTGGAAAAATCAAGACTATCTTTCTCCTGAGAAAAAACAGCGGTAGAAAAAAACAGGACCCCTATCAAGAAAAGGGAAAAGCTAAGTATACGCATAAAATGTATTCTTGGTATTTATAAAACCCTATAAAATCAAGGCATACAATTATAATCATTTTATCATAAAAATTTCTAATTTTCGCTTTAAAACCATAAAATTTTAACGTGTTTCATCTTATCAATAGATAAGTTTAATTTTCAATGTTCCACACTTCCTCATATCAGATGATCTTCAAACAAATTAATTTGATTACTTTTGGAGTCTAACAAACCTTTAACAACTTTATTTCCATGAAAATAAACAACTTTCTATCCTTAGCCTCTACCCCAATAGCTTGGGTGTGTTGCCTTCTTTTCATCGCATCCGGATGTACGCAAAAAGAGAAAGAAAATGTCGATTTATTATTGACCAATGCCCACATTTATACGGTGGATTCCACCTTCTCAACAGCAGAAGCCATGGCCATAAAGGACGGTAAGATCTTGGCCATAGGAAAAACAAAAGACCTTCAAGCCCAATACAAAGGAGCAACCGAAATCAATGCCGAAGAAAAGACCATTATCCCCGGACTATTTGATGCCCACGCCCATTTTTACGGATTGGGGAGCACCATGCAAGAAGCTGACCTTGTCGGAGCCAAGAGTTTTGATGAAGTGGTAAAACGCGTAGTCGATTTCCAAGAAAAGGAAAACCTCAATTTTATCCAAGGGCACGGTTGGGATCAAAGTTTATGGGAACAAAAAGAATTTCCAACTAAAGAAAAACTGGACGAGGCTTTTCCTGATATTCCTGTAGTACTGGAACGCGTGGATGGACATGCTAGCATTGTCAACCAAAAAGCATTGGATCTGGCCGGAATCACCGAAGACACTAAAGTAGAAGGAGGCTCTTTCATTAAAAAAGATGGAAAACTTACTGGCGTACTTGTGGACAATGCCCGACGTCCACTCTATAAAATATTTCCAGAATCCACACAAGAGAGTCGAATAGACGCTCTGTTAAAAGCTCAAGAACTCGCGTTGTCCTATGGCCTGACTAATATTGCTGACGCAGGCACCTCTCATGAGCTTATTCAACTGATGAATAAGCTTGCTTTGGACAAGCAATTAAAAATTCAAATCAACCCGATGCTGATCTATAGCGACCCTCATCTGGACGATTATCTACACAAGGGCTTGGGAGAAAACGAAGCCATTTCCTCACATTCCGTGAAATTTTTATCGGACGGGGCCATCGGCTCTAGAGGGGCTGTTTTAAAGGAGCCTTACTCAGATGATCCTGGAGATTACGGCAAGTTGAGGGAAAGTCCCGATTTCATACAACGTTTAGTCGAAAAGGTATTGGATTCAGATTTTCAACTCAATACTCATGCCATAGGAGATTCTGCCAATCACCTGGTTTTACAGCTATATACGAAAGCTCTTGAGGGAACCAAAGACCGACGCTGGCGAATAGAACACGCACAAATTATCGACCCGGAAGACTTGCATTTTTTCAATAAAAACATCATTCCTTCAGTACAACCCACACACGCCATTACCGACATGCGTTTTGTAAAAGATCGCCTAGGGGAAGAGCGGTCAAAGTATGGATATCGAAATAAAGACCTCCTCGAACAAGCCGGGCTAGTTGCTTTAGGAACAGATTCTCCAGTAGAGGAAATAGACCCTTATCGCACGTTTTATGCCGCAGTCGCTCGTAAGAACAGAAAAGGTGAGCCTAAAGACGGGTTTCAAATCGAGAATGCACTCTCCAGAGAAGAAACCTTAAAAGGAATGACCATTTGGGCGGCCTATGCACAATTTGATGAAAACACTAAGGGGAGTTTAGAACCCAACAAAGAAGCCAATTTTGTCATTCTCGATCGGGATATTATGCAGGTTCCCATCGACAGTGTACTGAAGACAAAAGCACTGTCCACCTACATCAAAGGAGAAGTAGTTTATAGGCAAAAATCCGAATAAATAGCCGGGTGATCTCCTATAAAAAAGGGCGCCTTTTTGCGCCCTTTTTCTTTGTTCTTTTCACAAACTATTTGCCCTCTTGAGCAACTTGATCAATATACTGGCTGAACTTCGACAAGGTCTCACTGAGCAACTCTATTTGCTCCTTCACTCGATCAAACTGCCGCTGTTCAATGGCTTCTCGTACCCCGGGGATGGTTTTCACTCCATAACCCGTATGGAATCCCGGCGCGTAAATCATGTGCTTAAACCAAGGCCTATCCGGTAAACCTTGTGCTGCCGTCAAATACCGCTCACTTTTATAGAGCATACGGTTGATGGCTTCAATTTTTTGCTGATCTTCCTGCCCATCTAAGGCGCTAAACACCTTCTGATAGCCTTGAGCGCTTTGTTTCACCTTCCCCAATGCTTTATCCAAAGGATCGAAATTATAGACAGGAATCGCTTCTTTCTCTTCAGGAGTTTTCATTTTTTTAAGCGGATCTTGAACCGTTTTATATACGTCATCACGCACCAATTGGTTTTCAAAGTCCGTTTTTTCTCGCATGTCATCAGCCAAATCTTTGACTTCATTTGCATAACGTTCTACTGTCTGGTGAAAGTGAACAAAATCAAAAGGCAATATATCGGCATTGGCCAAACGCAAGGCCGTTCTTCCGGCAACCTTTGCCAAAGCCTCCTCATAATGGAATCCCGGATCTAAAAATTTTGAAAAATAAGTATAGTTGTCATAAATAGAATGGTATTGTGCATTCACCCCTTCACCGCCAAAGCCCAAATTCATCGAGGCGATGCCCAAGTGATCGATAAAAGCCGAATAATCAGATCCGGATCCCAACGCCCCTATTCGGAAGGTATCCACCTTTTTCCCTCTGTTTACGGTCTGTCTATTCAAGCTGCGTTGACCCACGGAAATTCCCGTTTGTGGGTCCTCCACATCAAAAGCAATTTGGGTGAAAAACTTTTCCAAAGAATGCGAGCCTCCCGCATTTAAAAAGCCCCTTGCGTTACCGTCGGTATTGATATAGGCTACGGCCTTTTCCTTCAATTCATCGGCATAATCTTCTACCCACTCTGTAGAGCCGAGCATGGCCGGTTCTTCGGCATCCCAAGCGATATAAATCAGAGTTCTTTTAGGCTTCAAGCCTTGTTTAGCTAAAGCGCCTATAGCCTTCGCCTCTCCAAGCTCAGCAACCATACCGGCTAAGGGATCAGCAGCACCATTGACCCAACCATCGTGGTGATTCCCCCGAATCACCCATTGATCGGGATAATCTGTTCCTTTCATAGTGGCTACTACGTTATAAGTGGGGTGAAGATCCCAATTAAAAGCTAACTTAAAATGAACTTTTGCGGTATCATCACCGCCCAAATGATAGGTAATGGGAAGGCCTCCTACCCAATCTGCAGGAGCGGTAGGGCCACCCATCGCTTCCAAAAGCGGTTGCGCATCCTCATATGAAATCGGTAAAGTAGGGATCTTTTTAATCACTTCGGCATCTTCTATTTTCAGGCGTTTGGCATCTTTAGTTGCCGCTATCCCAGGGGTCAAAGGATCCCCAGGGTAAACCGTTAAATTGGTTACGCTACCGCGTTGCACACTGGAACTGTTCCGATAAGGCCCATCGGGATAAACATCTCCCTGGCCATAGCCATCATCTTGGGGATCAGAATAGACCAATGCCCCTACTGCTCCATGCTCATAGGCCAAGCGGGGTTTGATCCCACGCCAAGATCGTCCGTATTTGGCAATGGCTATTTTCCCTTTAACCGAGACCCCCATTTTTTCCAACCGCTTATAATCCTCCGGAAGGCCATAATTTACAAAGACCAAACCCGCCGTCACGTCTCCATCAGCCGAAAACACATGATAAGGAGGTAATTGCTCATCGGTTTGTTCCGTATACGGGTCACCCGGAATAACCTCCTCCTTAAGTTTCGCTTTAAAGGAATGCGGGGCAATCAATTCCAATTTGCGCTCCTTAGGAGTAGGGAACAATACGTGATAGGTTTCAATTTTCGTTTCAAAGCCCCAACTTTTAAATAAAGAATCGATATAATATGCATTTTCCTTATCATAGGCCGATCCCAGATGATGGGGTCGAGCCGCAAGACGTTTCATCCACTCCCCCATTTCTTCGGCACTCAGCAACTCGTCAAACTTCGTCTCCAACTCCTGTTGCTGCTGGGAACGATCACCGAGAAACCCCATCAAAACCCCCTCTTCCATCGAAGAGCTTTCCTTGTTTGGAGCACTTTTTTTAGTCGTTTCGGAACAACTTAACAACATCGTGACAATCAGTGTAATAGACAAATAAAATACATTCCTCATAATACAAGTTTTTTCAAATTTATTAAATTTATAATAAAATCTTAGCTTTTATTTAAGTAAAAATTACTCCTCTTTTCCTAGTTCAGACTATAGGTCCTCTCCAAGACTTTTTCTATAATACTAAAGCCTCTCCAGAACTCTCGTAGTATCTTTTAAATTTTTATGATAAAATAATAGAATAAAACCATCGCACACGTTAAGTTTGCAAGAGCATTAGCTCGACCTTGCTAATGACGGTAAGAGAAAACCCATGAACCACTACTCAGCCCTATTTTGCGGGTTATTTTTTCTGTATTGCACCTCTTGCCCCGCATGGGCACAACAACAGCGGAAAGGAGAAGAAATTCAGAAGATAACACCACAATACACCGGATTACTCCACAAGCAAGACCTGATGTACTCTCCATATACGGCCAGGTGGTTCCAAGTCTTCTACAACCATTATGACCCTAATGCCGAAAAACTGGCCTTACAAAAGATAAAGGAGCATATTAATGAATTTGAAATTCTCTGCTTTATAGGAACCTGGTGTCCGGACAGCAAACGTGAAATTCCCAAACTGTATAAAATACTGGAAGCTGCAAAGTTCAAAATGGACCACTTCACCCTTTACGCAGTTGATTATCGCAAGCACTCCCAAGACCAATACGAGGACAATTGGAATATTTTGCGCGTTCCAACCATTATCTTTTTAAAAGACGGAAAAGAAATCAATCGCTTTGTGGAGCATCCCCTTAAAAGCTTGATCCAAGACTTGGCAAACATCGTGTCCAATCAACCCTATACAAACCCTTATCAACCTTAACTGAATTCAACCTATAGTTTTATAAATTTAAACGGAATGGTATTACTCAAAACCCCAGCGGAAATTGAATTATTAAGAGAGGCGGCCCTTATCGTCTCCAAAACTTTAGGCATGCTCGCTTCCGAAATAAAACCGGGAGTAAGCACCCTATATTTAGATAAATTGGCAGAAGAATTTATCCGTGACCACGGTGCGGAGCCAGGGTTTTTAGGCATGTACGATTTTCCGAATTCTTTATGTATGAGTCCCAATGCTCAAGTGGTCCATGGCATTCCCAATGACAAACCACTGGAAAATGGAGACATTATCTCTGTAGACTGCGGTTCCTATATTAATGGGTACTATGGAGATCACGCGTATACTTTTGAGGTAGGAGAAGTAGCTCCTGAAGTAAAAGATCTTTTGCGCATCACCAAAGAGTCGCTCTATGAGGGAATTCGAGCCTTCAAAAAAGGAAACCGAATCGGGGACATCGGCCACGCCATTCAACACTACACAGAGCAATACGGCTATGGTGTCGTTCGGGAACTGGTAGGACACGGGGTCGGAAAAGACATGCACGAGGACCCTCAAGTGCCCAATTACGGAAAACCGGGCCGGGGTAAAAAGATTAAAGAAGGAATGGTGTTGGCCATTGAACCCATGATCAATATGGGGACAAAGAACATCATTCAAATGCCTGATGGATGGACGATCCTTACTCAAGACGGAAAGCCCAGTGCACATTTTGAACACGATGTCGCCCTGGTGGATGGCAAGCCCCAGCTCCTGTCTACATTTGATTACATTTATGAAGCTCTGGGCATACAATCCGATGAGGAAGATGAGTTCCGAAAAAAGGAATAAGGTTTTAAAATACGCGTGGACCTTGGAGAAATAGCCGTTGTTTTTTGAATATTTTTAGTCATCTTGTGGGCATGAAAAAACTCTTTAAAAAAATTCTGAATACCGTCCCTCGGCCCCTTCTAATAAAATTGAGCTATCTGGTCCGTCCTTTTTTGGTGTTAGGACTAAGAGGAACGCGCTACCAAGACCCCATTGACGGGAAAAGTTTTTCAAAGTTTTTACCTTACGGCTATGCCACACAACGGGACAATGTCCTCTCTCCCTCTACCCTATCTTTGGAACGACATCGCCTCTTATGGCTCTATCTCAAAAACGAAACAGACTTTTTTTCACGACCGTATAAAATGCTGCATTTCGCTCCGGAGCAAGCCTTTTACAAGAGGTTTCAAAAAATGAAAAATTTGGAATACGTTACCACAGACCTCAATTCTCCTCTAGCCCAAGTAAAAGCTGATATCTGTGATTTGCCTTTTGAAGACAATAGCTTTGACCTTATTTTCTGCAATCACGTCCTGGAACATATTCCTGACGATCACAAGGCCATGCAGGAGTTATTTCGAGTGCTGAGACCTAACGGGTGGGCCGTTTTACAAATTCCACAAGACCTGAATCGGGAAAAAACTTTCGAAGATGACTCCATTACCGACCCCAAAGAAAGGGCGCGTATTTTTGGTCAATACGACCATGTCCGTATTTATGGGAGGGATTACTTTGACAAACTCCGCCAGATCGGTTTTCAAGTAGAAGCGGTGCCCTATACTCAAAAATTAAAAGAAGAAGAAATCGATCGGTACCGGCTGGCCAAAGGGGAGGTTCTTCCAATTTGTAGAAAACCTGCCCCCTCTGCCTATTCCACTATACTCTGCTCAAATCCTTCGGAAGTGTAAGTTTTGAGTGCACCTTGGACATCATAGATAAAAAACACATCAATACCTTTCAACTTTTTGGCTAGTGCTATAGATTTTTCAATATCCATGGCCATAAAAGCTGTAGCATAAGCATCTGCCGTGGCACAATCCTGCGCCAATACGGAAGCGCTCAAGAGACTCTGTTTTTTCATATAACCTGATTTAGGATCCACTATATGAACAAAACGACGTCCGGAAAGGGAATCCACCCGGTATTTCCTATAATTTCCCGAAGTGGCCAAACTCCTGTTTTTTAACTCCACTATACCTTGTATTTCTTTTGCTCCATCACCGATTCTGGGATCATCGATTCCCAACCTCCAGTTCCTTCCAGACTTCAAATTGGTTCCTCTTGCTCGGATCTCTCCCCCAATATCCACCAGGTAATTCTCAATTCCTCTTGCTTCTAGAAACAAGCCGAACCGATCCACTCCATACCCTTTAGCAATGCCATTTAAATCGATATACATATGGGGATCTCGGCGAATGATGTGGTCCTTTTGCAAATGCACATCCTCAAAACCCACATATTGCATCAACGAGTCAATATGAACAGAGTCCAACTTCACCCCGGTCTGTTGGGCACCAAACCCATAGGCATTGACCAAGTTTCCAACAGTCGGATCAAAATAGCCATCTGTACGATGGAAAATTTCCTTGGCCAACAAAAATACTTCACGAAACATCTGATCCACAGTAACGGTGGTATCTCCAGCATTCAATTTTGAAATATCCGAATCCTTCTGATAATTGCTCATGGACTGATTGACAGCTTGAATGATGGAATCTATGGAATGCTCCAAATCAGGAATGTCTCCAAAATATTGAATGTTGTATTCGGTTCCAAAAGCATAGCCTTCTTGAAGCTTATATGCAGCAATACTATCCCCTTGCTGACATCCCCATAAGGTGCAGGATAAAAGAACAATAACAAACGACTTGATTAATTTCATGGCAAATTACTTATAAGGGTACAAAAGTAGCGTTCAAAAGTACAAGAACACAAATAATTCGTATTTTTAGGTGCCTTATACCCCTTAAAAAACAGTAGCATGCTGAAATTTAAGACATTAGTATGAGACTTAAAATTATCGTTAAAAGAAGTTGATTTATGACATTCAAAGAAGCAATATTGGAGGGTATTCCCGCTCACTTACCTCCTCAAAAGGATTACGACAACACCCTAAATCATGCGCCCAAGCGCAAAGATATTTTAACACCGCAAGAAAAAAAACTTGCGCTGCGCAATGCACTGCGGTATTTCGATAAAAAGTACCACCCCACCCTACTCCCCGAATTCAAAGCAGAATTGGAAACGTACGGAAGAATTTACATGTACCGGTTTCGCCCAGATTATAAAATGTACGCGCGCCCCATCGATCAATACCCTGGAAAATCTATACAAGCTAAAGCCATCATGCACATGATTCAAAACAACCTGGATCACAAGGTGGCTCAGCATCCGGATGAACTGATCACTTACGGTGGAAATGGGGCTGTCTTTCAGAACTGGGCACAATACCGCCTCACCATGAAATACCTAGCCGAAATGTCGGATGAGCAGACCCTTGTTATGTATAGCGGTCACCCCTTGGGGCTCTTTCCCTCTTCTGTAGATGCCCCTCGGGTGGTCGTCACCAACGGCATGATGATTCCCAATTACTCCAAACCCGATGACTGGGAGCGGTACAATGCACTAGGCGTTACGCAATACGGGCAGATGACCGCTGGAAGCTACATGTATATCGGGCCTCAAGGCATTGTGCACGGAACGACCATCACCGTCCTAAATGGCTTTAGAAAAATAAACAAAGACCCAAAAGGAGGCCTATTTGTAACTGCTGGGCTCGGGGGGATGAGTGGTGCGCAACCCAAAGCAGGAAACATTGCAGGCTGCGTGACCGTCTGTGCCGAAGTCAACGAAAAGGCGCTGGACAAACGCCATGCACAAGGCTGGATTAACGAAAAATTTACCAGCTTGGATGAATTGGTTCAACGGGTTCAAAAAGCTGTTGCTGATAAAGAAACGGTTTCTATGGGCTACGCCGGAAATGTCGTAGAAGTATGGGAAAAATTTGCAGAAGAAGGCATTCACATTGATTTAGGAAGTGACCAAACCTCTAGCCATAACCCGTGGGCAGGCGGATACTATCCGATAGGGCTCAGTTATAAGCAGGCCAACATCATGATGGTCGAAGCACCTGAAGAGTACAAGAAAATCGTTCAAGAAAGCTATCGTCGTCACGTAGCAGCCATCAACCGCCATACCCAAAAAGGAACCTATTTCTTCGACTACGGAAATGCCTTTCTATTAGAAGCTTCCAGAGCCGGTGCCAAGCTCTATAAGAATAAAAAAGGGGTATTTGTCGATCAATCTCAAGTGCCCGAAGGACAAGAATTTGCCTACCCCAGCTACGTACAGGACATCATGGGGCCCATGTGTTTCGATTACGGCTTTGGCCCCTTTCGGTGGGTGTGCACTTCGGCCCGCGCAGAGGACCTCGATAAAACCGATCAACTGGCGATAGCGGTGCTTGAAAATTTGATGAAAAAGGCACCAAAAGAAATCCAACAGCAGCTTGCCGACAACATTCATTGGATTAAAGAAGCAAAGGAAAATCAGCTGGTTGTGGGGTCACAAGCTCGTATCCTCTACGCCGATGCACAAGGCCGCATCCAAATCGCAGCTGCTTTCAATCAAGCCATCAAAAAAGGAGAAATCTCCGCGCCGGTTGTGCTGGGGCGCGATCACCATGATGTATCGGGTACGGATTCCCCCTTCAGGGAAACAGCTAATATCTACGATGGCAGTAATCGTACGGCCGATATGGCCATTCAAAATGTAATTGGAGATAGTTTCAGAGGCGCCACTTGGGTAAGCATCCACAATGGTGGAGGGGTAGGTTGGGGAGAAGTCATCAATGGAGGATTTGGAATGGTTCTTGATGGAAGTAAAGAGAGTGATCGTCGTTTAAAAGCCATGTTGTTCTGGGATGTAAACAACGGCATTGCCCGAAGGTCTTGGGCTCGAAATGAAGGTGCCATTTTTGCTGCTCAAAGAGCGATGGAAGAAGAAGTCAACTTAAAAATCACCCTACCGAATAAGGTTGACAACGAGCTGATCAATCAAATTTTTGAGTCCTGAATCCCAAACATTAAAAAAATGATAAACACCGCGTAAGCCTGTTTTTAAATACCTAACTTTAATTTATAAATCATGAGATTATGAGACCGTTTAAAATTCTATTGTTCGCTATTTTGTTGGGCTTCGGTCTGACTTCTTGTGAATCTACTCATGTGGCCACCGATTATGACAAAGCTGTTGACTTCGATCAGTATAAAAGCTTTGCCTTTTACAAGCCGGGTATAGATGGGGCAAAGATATCCGACTTGGACAAACGCCGAATTTTAAGGGCCATTGATACCGCGCTAACCAAAAAGGGGATGACCAAAAGCAAAAATGCAGATCTGCTTATTGGAATTGATACAGATGAGGCGACCAACATCGATGTATACGAAAATTATTATGGGTGGTACGACCCATGGTATTCACCATGGTACAGTCCTTGGTATTACGGGTATCCCTATCGCAACAACTACGTGCGCTCCACTGAAGGCACCTTATACATCAATTTAATTGATGCCAAACAAAAATCATTGATCTGGCAAGGAAGGTGGCAAGGAAACCTCAACCCCAACGGAAATGTAGATGAAAAAACGGCCTTGTTTCATACGGTGGTAAATGAAATATTGGATCATTACCCTCCCGGACAAGAAGTAGAAAAAAAGAAAAGTAAGTAAGTTTCTCTTTTCACCTGTACCCAAAAAGCAGAAAACAATCCAGTTGTCAAATCGGCAACTGGATTGTTTCTTTATAATCCTCAAGCATTCAGGAATAAATTTTGCCATAAAGAAGAAGGAAAGGGGCGTAAATTAGAAAAATATGTTAATTTAGTATTTCTAATTTCCTTAAATACATACCCATGTCAAATCGTACTGAAGACCCAGTACTTCCAAACGTTCCCAAAACCAACATTTCGACCCTTGACGCCCTCATTCCAATCCTCGCGCTGATTGTAATGCTCGCCTATAACGTATTTGTTTTTGGCGAAGATGCCTTAGAAGGATCCAATCAGTTTATTCTTTTATTAGGTGGTGCGGTGGCCGCTATTATAGGATTTAAAAATAAGATATCCTACACCGAAATGATGGATGAAGTGGCTGAAAACCTAAAGTCTGTCGGGGAGCCCATTTTAATCCTATTGATGGTAGGGGCATTGGCTGGAACTTGGATGATGAGCGGAATCATTCCCACCATGATCTATTACGGGATGGAAATCCTCAATCCCACTATTTTTTTAGCAGCCTGTCTCATTATATGTTGCATCATTTCCCTAGCTACTGGCAGTAGCTGGACAACCTCAGCAACAGTGGGCATTGCCCTGATCGGAATTGCCAAGGCATTGGGCGTTTCTTCTGCCATGACTGCAGGTGCTGTTCTTTCAGGCGCCTACTTCGGAGATAAAATGTCTCCCTTGAGCGATACGACCAATTTAGCTCCTGCTATGGCCGGTACCGATCTTTTCACTCATGTTCGATACATGACCATCACCACTGTTCCCACCATCAGCATCACTTTATTGATCTTTATCATCATCGGATTCAATTTAAACGTAACCGGTGTAGCCAATTCCGATCAGATCACCAACGTGATCAAGGACACCTTTGTCATTAGCCCATGGCTCTTTATTGTGCCCATTTTGGTGATTGTGATGATCGTTAAAAAAACACCTCCCTTTGTGGCCTTGCTCGCCGGAACACTCTTCGGTGCAATTGCCGCATTGATCGCCCAACCCGCCGTCTTAGTTGAAATTTCTGGTGCCCAATCCTTAAGCTTCGAAGCTGCCTATAAAGGCATTCTCAACATCATGACAGTGCATACCGAAATCGCTACTGGCAATCCCGCCATGGACGACCTCTTCTCTGCCGGGGGGATGGCAGGCATGCTTCCCACCGTTTGGCTGATTATCTGTGCCATGGTCTTTGGAGGCGTGATGGACGCCATCGGCGCCTTATCTAAAATTAGTGGAGCCCTGCTTAAATTGTTTCACACCACCTTTGGGCTCTTTGCCAGTACCGTTGCCAGTTGCTTAGCTTTAAACGTCACGGCATCAGATCAATACTTATCTTTGGTGGTTTCTGGAAAAATGTATGCCGAAGCCTTTAAAGAAAAAGGCTTAGCACCTGAAAATTTAAGTCGGACATTAGAAGATTCAGGGACGGTCACCTCTGTTTTAGTTCCCTGGAATACTTGTGGGGCCTATCACAGCAGTGTATTAGGAGTATCTACCAGTCAGTATTTTATCTATTGCTTTTTTAATTATCTCAGCCCTTTTATGACGCTAACCGTGGCCGCTGTCGGATTTAAAATCAGAACCTTAGGTGCCAAAAAGTAGCTTTATCTAGAGGGTTTTAAGTCGAGAAATCGGGTCTGCCACCTTTGCCTTTGCCCAAAAACTTAACCTGGATTAAAATCGATATCTCCATCCGTTAAAAGTGACAGATTCCAGGGATAAACCTTTATTTTTGTATTCAATATACAAACACCATGAAATTAGACATACTTGCAATGGGAGCTCACCCTGATGATGTGGAACTCGGCTGTGGGGGCACATTGGCCAAAGAGATTTCCCGAGGAAAAAAAGTAGGAATTTTAGACCTAACCCGCGGCGAACTCGGAACGCGTGGATCCGCTGAAATCCGCCACCGAGAAGCTACTCGTGCTGCAAAAATTTTGGGAGTTGAGATGCGGGAAAACCTAGGCTTTAGAGATGGCTTTTTTGTCAATGACGAAAAGCACCAATTAGAAATTATTAAATTCATTCGAAAATACCGACCAGAAATCGTCTTGACCAACGCTCTGAAGGATCGGCACAAAGACCATGGAAAAGGAAGTGAATTAACCAGCACAGCTTGCTTCTTAAGCGGTCTGCGAAAAATCAAAACGACCTGGGAGGGTCAAGTACAGGAAGCCTGGCGGCCAAAACGCGTCTTACACTACATTCAGTGGCTAGACTTACAGCCGGATATTGTCGTTGATATTTCGGGTTTTATCGACAAAAAGATGGAGGCGGTCAAGGCTTATCAATCCCAATTTTTTGATCAAAAAAGCGATGAACCCCAAACGCCTATTTCGACAAGTAATTTTCTACAAAGCGTGGAATACCGCGCTTCCAACCTAGGAAGACTCATTTTTGCAGCACATGCCGAAGGCTTTAATACAGAGCATTTCCCCGCTGTGGATTCGGTATTTGACTTGGTCTAAATTTTATTTTGAAAATTAATTAAATTGGTTAAATTTGTGCGCTCATAAATGGTGGATGTAGCTCAGTTGGTTAGAGCGCTTGATTGTGGTTCAAGAGGTCGTCGGTTCGAGACCGATCTTCCACCCCTTTTTAAAAGATCCTTTCTTAAACGAGAGGATCTTTTTTTATAAAACCACTCATTGTTTTTACGAAGATGGATAATTCACGCCCCTATTCTACATCCACAACTAACCGATCTTCTCGGTTTACCACCTCCCAAGCGCTATAAAAAAGCAGTTCAGTTCGTGTCTTTAACAAAGAATAATTGATTTTATCCGGAGTATCAGTAGGTTTGTGATAATCCTCATGTACCCCGTTAAAGAAGAAAACCACGGGAATTTTATGCTTGGCAAAATTATAGTGATCACTTCGATAATAAAAACGATTGGGATCATCCTCGGCATTATAAGTATAATCCAATTCCAGTGCAGTATACTTTTTGTTTTGCTGCTGAACAAGGCTATCCAAGGCTGTACTTAAACGATTACTACCGATCAAATAAACATAATTCGGACTCTTGTGATGCGCTTGATCCACTCTCCCCACCATATCTGTATTGAGATTGGCCACGGTCTGTTCCAATGGAAAGATAGGGTTTTCCGTATAGTAACGAGATCCTAACAGTCCTTTCTCTTCACCGGTCAAGTGCAAGAACAATACGGAGCGCCGCGGGTAAAAACCCCTTTGGGCTGCTTTTTTAAAAGCTTTAGCCGTCTGCATCACCGCAACTGTTCCCGAAGCATCGTCATCCGCGCCATAATAAATCTGTTCATTCTTTGCCCCCAAGTGATCATAATGTGCAGAAATCACCACGATTTCCTCCGGTTTTTCAACTCCCTTTATAAAGGCTGCCACATTTTCGGTATCTTTAAATTTATGTTCAAAATAGCTTCCGGGAACAGCTTGAAAATACCCTTCTTCCAAAGCTGGAGCGATGTTGTTCTGACGGTAAAATTTCTCCAAAAATTTTGCTGCTTTTTTCTGTCCTTCTTCCCCGGTTTCTCTCCCTTCCATCGCATCCGAGGCCAACTGATACAAATTGGATTTCAACTCTTTCTCTTTTATAAATTTAACAAACCGATCCGGGCGAGTTGTTTTAAAGGCAGGCCTTTGCGTATTGCACTGCAAAAACAGCAGGCACAAAAAAAGAAGACTTATCGATCTCATCGCACTACTTTTAGAAATGAACGAGCAAGATAAAAAGAAATCACTTAAAGTGGGAACTTCTTTTTGATCACCTACTCCTCCTTGCTAAATGACGACAAACTTTCTTATATTCGTATGATGACTAATACAAAATTTATGCTTTACACCTCTAAGATCGCCGGTTTGGGAAGCTATGTTCCCGAAAATATTGTAACCAATGACGAGCTCTCCAAACGTATGGACACAAACGACAAATGGATTACCGAACGAACAGGCATCAAAGAACGCCGGCATATCAAAGACAGAGCCGAAGGAGAGACACCTGTAGCTTCCATGGGGGTAAAAGCCGCTAAAATAGCCCTTGAAAGAGCGCAGATCGATAAAAATGATATTGATTTGATTGTCTTTGCTACTTTAAGCCCCGACTATTACTTTCCCGGCTCAGGTGTTATTGTACAAGATTTATTGGACATCAAAACGGTTCCGGCACTGGACATTCGCAACCAGTGCAGCGGTTTCGTTTACGGCCTTTCTGTCGCTGACCAATTTATTAAAACGGGCATGTATAAAAATGTGCTGCTCATTGGCAGTGAGAACCACAGTGGAGGGTTGGATATGACCACAAGAGGCCGAGGGGTGTCGGTACTGTTTGGTGACGGCGCAGGAGCAGCGGTGTTGACCCGAAGTAAAGATCCCCAAAAAGGGATTCTGTCCACCCATCTCCATTCACAAGGAAAGCACGCGCTGGAGCTTTCTTTGAAAGGTCCAAGCACCAACCATTGGGTACCCGAAATCATTGCGGAAAATCCTCAAGAAGACATCCCTTATTACCCGTATATGAACGGCCAGTTTGTCTTTAAAAATGCCATTCGCCGCTTTTCCGAAGTCATAGAAGAAGGCCTATCCGCCAACAAACTCTCCAAAGAAGATATTGATTTGTTCATCCCTCATCAGGCCAACCTGCGCATTGCCGAATACATCCAGAAAAAATTTGCACTCTCCGACGATCAAGTGTACAACAACATTCAAAAATACGGGAACACCACCGCCGCATCGATCCCCATTGCATTAACTGAAGCTTGGGAAAGGGACAAAGTACACGAAGGAGATCATGTCGTCCTCGCTGCATTCGGAAGCGGGTTCACTTGGGCCAGTGCCGTTATACGCTGGTAAATACCCCACAGGTTGTTTTATACAACGGAGCGTAAAACCCCATTCATCGTTTTAGCGTGGATGGGATGTAAGCGACCATTGGCCATGGCTTAAACTGTATTGACGAATTGTTTCTGGTGATGCTTCACCTATTGAGCAAACGAAAAATCCTAACTGATTTAAACAAACAAGAAGATACGTCATAACGCACACGCTGTGAAACCCGAAGCCCAACCCATCGCCTCTGGTCTGGGGGGAGGTAGTTCACAGTAACCTTACAACCATCTTTTACGTTTGAAATACCACAACATCCCCAAAAAGAGAACAAACATCAGTCCCAACACGACAAAATAAGCATATCGAAAATGAAGCTCCGGCATATAGTCGAAATTCATCCCGTATATCCCTGCATATACTCTCACCTGCATCTC
>JAJYSO010000149.1 GCA_021793535.1 Bacteroidota bacterium
TCCGGTTACCACAATAGTCTTTGCACCGTAATGACGAGCCATTTGCGTAGCAATTTCTCCGGTAAAACCTGTTGCTCCGTTAATGAGGACAGCAACACCTTTGCCGATGTTTCCTTTCCATTTTAAAGGCATAGCAGACCCGAGTATAGCATTGGGCAAGGCTGCAGCTGTTGCCCAGTCCAATTCATCTGGAATTTCGACAACATTAGTAGAAGAGACAAGGGCCTTTTCAGCAAACATCCCACTTAAACCGGAGGCATATATCCGTTTTCCCTCTGCGGTTACTCCTACGCCATCACTTCCTACGATGGCTGGCAAATTTTTCAATTTCGCATAGAATTCAGCATGTGTGGACAGGCGGTCAAAATTTTTCAATGCTGCAGCTTTTACCGTGATCCGTTGCTGATTTCTACCCGGCTCGGGAAAGGTTATGTCCCTGTATTGTGGAGGGGTGTTGTATTGTTGGAGAAGAGCAGCTTTCATAGCGAACTGTTTTAGGAAAATCAAATTTAGAAAGGAATTTAGAAAAGATGGCTTCTCCTGGATTAATTTAGGGTTTTGTTGAGCTTTTTAGAGCATCCTGCAGCATTGTTTTTAACGAACTGTATGTGAAGAATATCTGTGAAAACCCGTACCTTAGCTTTATGAAAAGAGAAGAGCTAACACGTGGTTTTGCATTTGAAACCTATTATGAGGAAGAGGTACACCCTTTTGATCGACTCTTTGAAGTATTTAAGGAGTTGATTACGTATACTTCAGGAGACTTTCAAGAAGCATTGGATTGGCTAGGGCAATTAAACCAAGAGTACGAGTTAACTACCCCGGAATATACCCTTGAGGATTTTGTAGAAGATTTGAAGCGTAAAGGTTATATACAGCAGCGTGTCAAACCTGATGGAAAAGCTGAGATAAAGATGACTTCTAAATTAGAACAGGCCTTACGTCAACGCGCTTTGAATCAGATTTTTGGAAAGATGAGAAAAGGAAGTGCGGGGAATCATAAAACCGGCTATAGCGGAAGTTCTGATGATAAGGTTGGAGAGTACCGATCTTTTAGGTACGGTGATGCACCCGAGCGGATCAATATCACTGAAAGTTTGAAAAATGCACAGATCAACCATGGTTTGCATAATTTTAAGTTGACCGAAGAGGATTTGGTGGTCGAAGACAGCCAATTTAAGGCAAAGATGAGTACGGTATTGATGATTGATATCTCCCATAGCATGATTTTGTATGGAGAAGACCGAATTACTCCGGCCAAGAAGGTGGCCATGGCGCTATCAGAGTTGATCGTTAGTCGTTACCCTAAAGACACCTTGGATATCATTGTTTTTGGGAATGATGCGTGGCCGATACAGTTGAAGGATTTGCCCTATCTTCAAGTGGGGCCCTTTCATACTAACACGGTTGCGGGGTTGCAGTTGGCCATGGATATTTTAAGAAGAAAGCGCAACGCCAACAAACAGATTTTTATGATAACTGATGGAAAGCCCAGTTGTTTGCGTTTATCAGACGGGCAGTATTATAAAAATGCGATGGGGTTGGATCCTTATATTGTGACCCAATGTTATAATAAAGCTGCACAGGCTCGCAAGCTCTCGATCCCCATTACTACCTTTATGATTGCCAGTGATCCTTATTTGCAACAGTTTGTGGAAGAATTCACCGCTTCTAATCAGGGGAAAGCATATTATACAGGCCTAAATGGTTTAGGAGAGATGATATTTGAAGATTACGAAAACAACCGCAGAAAGCGAATGTATTGAAAAGGACAGCGGTGATTTCCCTCTTTTTTTAGAGCTTTTTATGGTAATGGTAGTTCTTGGCATGGTTTATGACATTGTCAGGCTAAAGTTTAAAAACAATGAGAAATTATACCCCAAAATTAGTGTTGATTCTTTTCGGTTTCATGGTCAGCTGTGGCCCTGGAAAAACACAGGAATCAAATGATTCCTCTAAGGAGGATACTCTTTCTATTTTTGACAAAGAGTGGCATTTGGATCAAATCAATGGTCGAAGTATACAGTATGCAAATGAACAAGGGAAATGGCCTTCGCTAACCTTGAGTAAAGAAGATGGAGGAGCCTTTGGTTTTGCAGGGTGCAATAACTTTATGGGAAAGTTTGAGGCCGGAGCCGACCATGCCCTTCAATTCTCTAAAATGGCTTCTACTCGAATGGCTTGTCCTAATCTTTCCTTCAATGAGAATGAGTATTTGCGTATTCTGGATGAGGTTCGCAGCTATGTAATTGATCGAGGAATACTTACCTTGAAAAACGAAAAAGGAAAGCGTATTTTGACTTTTTCATACCAACCTGATGAAACGACTGGTATTGTTGAGAAGTATTGGAAATTGACCAAGTTAAATGGCAAGGATATAACCGTGGGTCAAAACCAGGAGAAGGAGGTTCACTTTATGTTGAAAACGGATGAAAATCGGGTACAGGGGTTTAGTGGTTGCAATGGCTTTGGCGGCACTTATACGTTAAAGGATGATGGTAAAATTGAATTCTCCCAAATGATAGGTACCTTGAAGGCTTGCCCTGATGTAGATTTTAATGAAGCGGAATTTTTAAAGTTATTTCGAGAAGTGGAGCGGTATGATGCACAAGGCGATCACCTGCAATTTCTTGATCAAAATGGGAACGCTTTAGCTTCTTTTGAAGCGGTTTATTTTTAAGCCTTGATTTTTCTGTACACATAGGTGCAACAGGATGGCCAGCTTTTACCTCTGGATTCTTGTGAACCCATTGATAAAGAGGGCGCCCGATGATGTATAAAGAATTGAATAGAGATTCGGGATGAAATAGCTTATTTTATCCCGAATTTTTCTTTTTCCTCTTTTTCCAGTTCTTCTTTACTCTTCCCTTTGAGAACGAATCGAAAAACCAGTATGGTCAATACAATACAGAGTAGTAAAAAGATTCCTATCCAGGTAAATCCCCAACCCCAACCGACTAATGGAGAAATAGATACTAACATAAGCTATCGTGTTTAAAAATTAATGAATCAATGATGCCGAACCTCTACGTCCGAGGTTATAGGCTTTGGTGACACATATGGAATTCCCATTCCCAGCCCACGAAGAATGAAAAGAAAACCGATAAGAACAATAAAAAAGGGAACGACTTTTCGGATCCGTGTTTTTATGGTGTGACTTAAAAAGTTGCCCAGATAAACAGAAATTGTCATTAAGGGAATTGTTCCTCCTCCGAAAGCCACCATATACAGACCCCCTTTTAATACTTCGCCAGTTGCAATAGCTGCAAATGCGGCCATGTATACCAGACCACAGGGTAAAATTCCATTTAAAAAACCAATCGCCAAGTAAGTGGCGGGTGTACGCTTTCTGAGCTGATTACTCAAGGTTGATTGCACGGTGGAGAATACTTTATAACCGGGTCGGGAAACCCGATACTTTGACCAAAACTTATGAGGAATAATCACTGTAACAATCATGAGAACGCCGACACTAATGGAGATTTGTTGTTGAAGTCCAAACAGATTGAGACTTTTGCCTATACTGCCAAAGATCAACCCCAATAACGCGTAAGTCAGAATTCTGGCGCTATGGTATATAAAGATCTGACCAAATTGAATCCACTTATTTTCACGGTTAAGCGGGAGTAGAAAGGCAATGGGACCACACATGCCTATACAGTGGAAACTTCCGAGCAAACCCAACATAAATGCAGTAGCGATCATGACTCCTTAAAAAATTATTTTTTCCTCGAAATAATACGTTATTCCTTCATATTCCCAGAACATGCCGATATTCCACCTTCCGGGCGACAATCTATGGTACGGAATGAGGAACTCGTTTTTTGTTAGGGAAAGATGGATCTCGAAATCCAGCGCTTTGTTCGACGGCCTGTATAAGGACAACTCTCCTTTGATTTGCTGAGGGTTCAAATTTGAAGGAAAGCGCAGCAGATATCCTTCACTGGTTTTGATTCCTTGTACATTTACGTTTAAAGCATTGGCATTTTTAACGCCATCGATTTCTTTTTGGATAAGCAGCTCTTTTTCGTAGTAATCTTCTGTAACCAGATCATAATTGTATTTGCTTTGGGTTACGATTCTGATTACAAAAAATAGAATCATTACGGCAAATACCCCTAGACTAATCGTTATTCCCATTCCCCAGTTTATTTTCATAATAGTTATTGTTTTAGTTCTTTATGGAGGTTGTTGATTTATCTGAAAGACCGTGGCCCCATAAAAGTTACTTTTTGGGTGTCCACGAGATCTTTTCCATTAAATACTTGGATAATAACTTTTGTTTTTTCTCCGGATAACTCCGTCTCATTGATCTCTAAAAACAGGGTTCCCTCTGCTCGTTCTTGAGCGGGTACGTTGATGGCTCCCTCTTTGACTGACTTTACACTTCCTTTAGGAGTTTTTATACGAAAGAAAACATCTGAATACTCCTTATTGGTTTTATTGAATAATTTATAGGTATACACATTGCTGATGGTATGTTCATCAACCCTTTGGTATAATTCACCGGGAAGGCGGAGAATGGTAGCTTCTATATCGCTTCTTAACAAGAGGGTTCCCGCTAAAAGTGCAATGAGTACTCCCAATACTATGGTATATCCTTTTAGACGGGCTGTATATTCAAATTTTTTCTTTTCAGCAATATTTTGTTCACTGGCAAAGCGAATGAGCCCTTTGGGTAAGCTAACTGCTTCCATCATGGAATCGCAAGCGTCTATGCATGCGGTACAGTTAATGCATTCCAATTGGGTTCCATTACGGATATCAATCCCTGTGGGGCAGACCTGTACGCACTGAAAACAATCGATACAGTCTCCAATGGCTAAACTTTCTCGATTTTGGTTTTTTCTGTATTTGGCCCGACCTTTTTTTCGCTCTCCACGCTTGTAATCGTACGCCACAACTATGGACTTTTTGTCCAGTAAAACGCTTTGTAAACGGCCATAAGGACAGGCAATAACACATACCTGTTCCCGAAACCACGCAAAGATGAAATAGAAGACGGTCGTGAAAATTAGAAGGGACCCAAAGGTGGCTAAATTTACTTTTGGCCCCTCCTTTATATAGCGTATTAAGGTGTCGCTTCCAATAAGATAGGCCAAAAACACATTGGCGATCAAAAAAGAAATCAAGGCGAAAGCAATCCATTTCGCTCCCTTTTTACGGATCTTCTCAAGGTCCCATTTTTGTCGATCCAGTCGCATTTGTTTTCCACGATCCCCTTCTATCCAATATTCGATGCGGCGGAACACCATTTCCATAAAAATAGTTTGTGGACACATCCAGCCACAGAAAATACGCCCAAATGCTGCCGTAAAAGATCG
>JAJYSO010000150.1 GCA_021793535.1 Bacteroidota bacterium
TCGCGAGTTTAATGATGGCCAAATATTTGGATGTGGAAGTAGTGGATAAAAGTATGGAAGAGTGGATATTGACACACGATCTGGAAGAGGAGTATAAAAAGGAATACAGTGGGGAAGATTTTAAAATTAATTTGTAAATGAGAAACGCAGCGAGAAAATTGCCCGACTGGCTGAGTGTTCTTATTTTCTTATGCTTGGTTGGTTTTGGTTGGATGAATATTTATTCAGCCTCTTTAGGAGAATACGGAAAGTACCACGGTTTTGATTTTAGTGAAATCTACACTAAACAAGGTGTGTGGATTTTTATGAGCCTGATTTTATTGGTTCTAATTCTGTCTATTGAGGCAAAATTCTACCAACGCTTCTCCAGTGTTATTTATGTATCTTCGCTTCTTCTTCTGGTGGGGTTGTTTTTATTTGGGACCAGCATTTCGGGACAAAGAGCGTGGTACTCTTTTGGTAGCTTTAGTATTCAACCGGCAGAATTTGTCAAAGCTACTACCGCATTAGCTTTGGCAAAATACCTCAGTGATATTCAAATAAATATTAAAAGCTTAAAGCATCAGACCAATGCTTTTCTGATTATTTTTATTCCTGTTCTTCTTATTCTGGCTCAGCCGGATCCGGGGAGTGCCTTGATTTATTCGGCTTTTATCTTTCCGCTATACCGGGAAGGCCTTTCGGGAGGGTACTTGGCCCTGGGGTTTTCGGCCATTGGTTTGTTTGTTCTTACCTTGGTTTTTGGACCATGGTGGGTATCGCTAGGAGTGGTTTTGCTGATCGCTTCGATCTTGTTTTTGAGTAAGCGCAGCAAGTATTTTATTCACTATATAGGGATAGGAATTGTAGCCATTATTTTTGTGTTTTCAGTTGATTATATTTTTAATAATGTTTTTCAACAACACCACAGAGACCGCTTTAATGTAGTGTTGGGGCATATCTCCGATACACAAGGTATCGGGTATAATACCAATCAGAGCATCATCACTATTGGCAGTGGAGGCTGGTCGGGTAAAGGTTGGGCTCAAGGCACGCAGACCAAGGGGAATTTTGTTCCTGAACAGCATACCGATTATATTTTTAGCACTGTTGGTGAAGAGTGGGGGTTCTTGGGTAGCGCCCTGGTCGTTGTGCTTTTTGTGGGGTTGATCAGCCGCATTATTTTCTTGGCCGAACGACAAAAAACGCAATTTGCCAGAGTATACGGGTATAGTGTGGCCGGAATTTTATTTGTTCATTTTGCGGTAAATATAGGGATGGTTATCGGGATATTGCCTACCGTAGGGGTACCGCTTCCCTTTTTAAGTTATGGAGGCTCTTCTCTTTGGGGGTTTACCGTTCTTCTCTTTATCTTTTTGAAACTGGATGCAGATCGGAAATTAGCCTCGCACTTTTAGAGTAGGTAAAGCAGCGACTGTGCAAATGGATTTTTATTTTCAAAGTGGATTTTTATGCAACATAGAAAACTTAAAAATGCGGAGTTGGATCGAAAAACGGTAGAAGAGTTTAAACAAGCTCCGAAAATACCCTTGTGCATTATTTTGGATAATGTACGAAGTGCCCATAATATCGGCTCTGTTTTTAGAACAGCAGATGCCTTTTTGATCCGAAAGATATACTTGTGTGGGATTTGTGCACAGCCACCCGATAAAAGTATTCAAAAGACCGCTCTAGGGGCGACCGAAACGGTAGATTGGGAGTATGCAGAGGATACTCTTTCTTTGGTTAAAAAACTTCAGGAAGAAGGTGTTTGCGTCCTGTCCATTGAGCAAGCAGAAGAAGCGGAACACTTGCATGATTTTCTTCCGGACCCTCAAAAAACATATGCGATCGTTTTTGGAAATGAAGTGAAAGGGGTACAGCAAACTGTTGTGACAGCAAGTGATCAAGTTATTGAAATTCCACAGAAGGGGAGTAAGCATTCATTCAATATTGCGGTGACTACTGGGATTGTATGCTGGGATTTGGCGTCCAAGCTGGACTTCTTTAGCTGATCTAGTCCTTGGAAAGAGCTAAAAAGAATATGAAAAAACGCCAAGGCATTTTACCCCGGCGTATCTTTTCTACGGCACCAATCCATTTGGTGAATTTATGCGTTTTCCAGCATGGCTAAGAACTTATCCAAGTTCGGTAAAATGATGATGCGGGTCCTTCTATTTTTTTGTTGCCCTTCTTTTGTTTCGTTGTCTGCCACGGGAATGTAGCTGCTTCTTCCCGAAGCGATGAGTTGCTTGCCATCCACGCCGAATTTATCTTGTAAGATGCGTACAACTGCCGCAGCTCTTCGGGTACTTAGGTCCCAGTTGTCCTCAATATAAGATCCTTCGACAAAACTGCGAGAGTCCGTATGACCTTCAACTAGAACTTCCATGGCAGGTTCTGATTTAGCTACCTCGGCGATACGCTCCAATAAATCGTTGGACTCTGGATTGACTCGGTAGCTGCTGCTTTTAAAAAGAAGCTTGTCTGAGATGGTAATTTCTACTACCGTTCGGTCAACGCTGATATCGATATCGTCGTCTTCTCCTAAGGTTTGTCTAAGTTTATAAGAAATGGCCAAGTCCATGGAGTCTTTTAAACTCTTTGCATTGGCTAACTCTGAGGGGTCTACATTTTTAAGGGTTTCCCTCATGTTCTCCCTGATTTTGTTGGAGATAACCGTACCATTTTCTACATCAAATTTACGGGCATTATCGTCTTTTAATGCGTTGATTTTCGCGTAGTAGTTGTCGACTTGAGATTGGATTTGATCCAATTTGGATTTATATTCTTCGTTCTCTGCGTTTCTTTTATATAATTCGTTCTGAGAGGTTTCGTAGCGGTCTTCCAAAGCCACATATTTTTTCTTCGAAACACAAGAAGAAAGGCTTAGCAATAGCCCGACGCCTGCAAATAATAAAATTTTTTTCATGGTTGTTATTAATTAATAGGTTAGCGCTATTATAACGCTCTAAAATAAATTTTCTTATATGAAGAATTCATTTTTTTACAACAAAACTAAGCGTCTTGTCTTCATGGACTTAGGCCTTTTAAAAGTGATTTGGAAAATGGACCGTCATGCGAAATTGAGTCAAAGCCGGACTAAGCGTATCCTAATAGGCTCTGATAGGGAGTGAATCACCCACCTGCATAAAAACGGGTGGGTAGGTTTTACAATAAGAATTTTAGGAGTAGAAAAAAGAAGTTCGTTAATAGGTTACATATTCTGTAATTTCCAGTCCATAACCTACCATTCCCACACGTTTGACTTTTCCCGAGTTGGAAAGTAATCTCATTTTGCAGATCCCCAGGTCGTGTAAAATTTGAGCACCAATCCCAAAATCTTTGTTGTCAATATCTGGTTTGGGAGACTCAATTACCTTCCCAGGGGTTTCACTTTGGAGGGCTTTTAGGGTTTTCAAGCGGCTCAAAAGGTTTAATCCTTCTCCGGTAGTATTGATAAAAACAATGGCCCCTTTATCCGCTTGGTCGAGTGCATGGAACATGCCATCTAAATTGTGGTAGGTATTGTGGGTTAGGGTATCGAGAAGGTCATTTAGTACCAGAGAGGAGTTGATACGAACCAATACAGGTTCGTCTTTGGTCCAATTGCCTTTGGTCAGGGCCAGGTGTATTTTTTGATTGGTCGTTTGTTTATAGGCACGCAATCTATAGGTCCCGAAACGAGTGGTGATTTCAAAATCTTCTTTCTTTTTAATCAGGGAGTCGTTTTGCATGCGATAGGCAACCAGGTCTTCGATGGAGATGATTTTGAGGTCGTGTTCTTTGGCAACTTCTATCAGTTCGGGAAGCCGGGCCATGGATCCGTCGTTATTTAAGATTTCTACAAGAATACCAGCGGGTTCAAAACCGGCCAACCTTGCTAAATCGACAGCGGCCTCTGTATGTCCGGTTCTGCGCAATACACCACCGTTTTTGGCCCGCAAAGGAAAAATATGTCCAGGTCTTCCCAGATCTTCGGCAGTAGTGGATCGATCGACTAAGGCCTTGATGGTTTTGGCTCGATCGAAAACAGAAATCCCGGTTGTACACCCATGACCTTTTAGATCCACAGAAACGGTAAATTGGGTGTGGTGTAAGACCGTGTTTTTAGAAACCATAAGATTGAGATCGAGTTCTTCGCTTCGCTCCTCAGTGATGGGGGCACAGATCAACCCTCTTCCGTATTTGGACATGAAATTAATCATCTCCGGTGTTACTTTTTCTGCAGCGGCAATGAAGTCCCCTTCGTTTTCCCGATTTTCGTCGTCTACTACAATAACGACTTTCCCTTGTCGGATGTCGTTCAGGGCTTCATCTATGGTATTTAATTTTTTTAGATCGCTTTTTTTTTGTTTATCGGCCATTGTGAATCTTCAAATTTTACCCGCAAATTTAGCCTTTATTTTCGCCTTTTCCCTCTCCTTTTTCGGGATTTTAAGAAAGGCTTGATTAATCTTACCAGCGGCCTAAAGATAGGGGCGAGAAAATCAAAAATACGTTTGATAACTTCTCCAATGGGGAATCCTCGATCGGTGGTGGCCCGGTAAGTTACAAATACGCTCAAGGGAAGCATGATAAAGGTAGAGAGCCAAGTGGCAATGAAAGGGCTGATGGTTCCTCCTTTGGCTCCGTTTTTGGCAAACATCCCGATATAATAATAGCCTAAAAATAGGCCTATCGCGATGACCATGGGTAAGCCAATACCTCCTTTTCTTATCAAAGCGCCTAAGGGAGCCCCTACAAAAAAGAGGACAAAGCACATGACAGCAAGGGCATATTTATCGTGGATTTCTATTTCGGTCACGTTGAGTTGTTCGATTCGGCTCTCTATAATCTTGTTTCGCTCTTGAATGGTACGCTGAGTCCCTCTGGAGGTGCTGAGTGCCAAATTAGCGATCTGGACCTTTTGGTCAATGTCGTATCCCGCGAATAAATCAGTGAGGGTGCGGTTTTGTTGTGTTCTTGAGGAAGTACTGTCTGCAGCCTGCTTGGAATTCTTCTCACTTTTAGTGACAAATTTATCGAGTAACCTTTTTTCTTGAGAAGTTCTCAATTGTTTATAGATACTGTCATAGGAGGCAGTATACAAGGTTTTGTCTTGTAAAGGTAAGTTGAAGACAGAGTCGGATTCTGTGGGCTCTTTCCATACAAAATTGGCAATGGTTCTGAGGATATCTTTTTCGACTTGTCGTAAAGTGTCCCCCGGGTAGGCTGAGATTTCTTGTGTTCTGATGTTGAACTCAACAGAATCTATTTTACGATTCCTAAAGGCTGCATCACTAGCTCTTCCGGGCCGGTAAGGCTCTCCATCTCGAATGATTTGGTT
>JAJYSO010000151.1 GCA_021793535.1 Bacteroidota bacterium
AAAAGAAGGTCACTATAAGCTTCCATAATTTTGTTTTTGGACAATGCATTTTTATCGGTGGATTGTTTTTGATTACTCATTTTTTGGCTTTGTAAATGGTTGTGGACACATAAAAGTAACGTTTAATTAAACTGCATATTCTCAAGGATTTAATAATTTATTGTTAAGGTTGCCCTTTTTAATTCTTTCCCTTAAAATAGTTTGTTGCTATTACTTAATCTTTCTCTCTTTTTTTAAGGTTAAATGCATACTTTATTATAATTTTGGGTGCAACAAATCTAATTGCTATGAAAAAAACAGAAAATGCCGCAACACTTGGACTGGCATTTAAATTAAAGGGTGGAGTTATCATGGATGTTTCCAATCCAGAGCAGGCTCGAATTGCCGAAGAGGCAGGGGCAGTAGCGGTGATGGCTTTAGAAAGAATACCAGCGGATATCCGTGCGGTGGGCGGTGTTTCTCGAATGAGCGACCCTAAAATGATTGAAGAGATCCAGCGTACCGTGAAGGTTCCGGTAATGGCGAAAATTCGGATTGGTCATTTTGTGGAGGCTCAGATTTTGGAGGCTCTCCATATTGACTTTATAGATGAAAGCGAGGTGTTGACTCCTGCCGATCATGTTTACCATGTGGATAAAACAAAATTGAATACTCCTGTAGTCTGTGGGGCCAGAAATTTAGGAGAAGCACTGCGACGTATTCAGGAAGGGGCATCCATGATCCGATCGAAGGGAGAAGCAGGGACAGGAGATGTGGTTCAAGCTGTTCAACATTTGCGTGCCATAAACGAAGAGATTAGGAAACTTCAGGTTATGGGGGAAGAGACCTTGTTTAATCAAGCGAAAGAATTGCAGGTGCCTTATGAGCTGGTCAAATATGTTCATGAAAATGGAAAACTACCGGTCCCGATTTTCTCAGCGGGAGGAGTGGCAACTCCAGCAGATGCAGCGTTGATGATGCAATTGGGAGCAGAAGGTGTATTTGTGGGCTCTGGTATCTTTAAATCTGGTGATCCTGCTAAGCGGGCTTCAGCAATTGTGAGGGCGGTAGCTCATTACAACGACCCGAAGGTTTTATTGGAAGTGTCTGAGGATTTAGGAGAGGCAATGGTAGGCATCAATGAGGCTGAGATAAAAATATTGATGGCCGAAAGGGGCCAATAAACTCCAAACAGGTTTTTAAAAAGGTTCAAAGAGGTCGTTTTTATTCTGCAAACGGCCTTTTTCTTTTGTTGGAGAATAGAACAGTTGGTGGAAATTGAAAAATTATCTTGACGGATAGTTAAGTAAAAAAATGGGATGATTTATGTGGGAGAACTCTTCTTTTTTTAAATGATTTTGGGACCTACTGATATGGAGTTAACAGTAAAAAGAAGTATGTTTAGGTTTCTAAACTTTTGATTTATCATAATTTACCCATGAATACGCTACTTAAAACCTCAGGAATTTTAATTTTGATTTTACTTTCTTCGTGTCGGAGTAAAACTCAAGAGGATCAGCACTCTCGTGTGCCAATTTCTACGGTGACACGGGAGATAGATCAGGAAGAAGAAATTTCTTCTACGGATTCGATTTCGGTTATTCCTATAGAGCACGCATCGTTTATGATGCGTTTGAAAGACCAAGTAATTTATGTAGACCCGGTTGGGAAGGTACAAGCCTATCAAGATTTAGCAAAGCCGAGTTTGGTTCTCATTACCGATATACACGGAGACCATTTTTCACCCGAATTGCTTGAAGAAATAATTGATCAACACACCACCTTGTTGTTGCCGCGAGCTGCTTATGATCAGATGCCTATGGCGATAAGAAATCAAGCAAAGGTAATCGGCAATCAGCAGGACACCTTGATTTCAGGAATTCATATTGAGGCTATTCCCATGTACAACATAAGGGATGAGGCGCAATCCTTTCATCCTAAAGGGAGAGGAAACGGCTATGTATTGGAAGCAGATGGAAAGCGTATATATATTTCTGGAGACACGGAGGATATTCCGGAAATGAGGGCTTTGAAGGCCATTGATATAGCTTTTGTTTGTATGAACCTCCCTTATACCATGACGGTTGGCCAAGCTGCAGATGCAGTATTAGATTTTAAGCCTAAAAGGGTCTACCCTTATCATTACAAAGGTACAGATGGATTTTCTGATGTGGAGCAATTTAAAAGTACAGTGGAGGCCGCTGACCCAAATATTAGCGTACAACTCTTAGCCTGGTATCCCGAAGACTAATTCATCTATACGCTCCGCTTTATGGGGTATTTTTGAGCCGGTGATATCCTTTGTTGATTGCGAGATCATAATCTGATTTTAGCCGGCTAATCAGTTCCTTTACCTTGGGGATATCTTGTATACCCACGGCTCCGTGCCCCGCAGACCAAATATCTTTCCAGGCTTTGTGATTTTTGTCCTCTAGTGAGGAGGGGTCAGCGGTGCTCCCAGAGGAATGATTCGCATCAATTTTGGGGAGGGTATCTTTTATAAAATTAGCGCTTACCCCGGTTATTTTGTCTGTGTAGATAATATCCTCCAGACCAATTTGAGTTAATCGCTTCTTGTATATGGGTTGTGCTAGGCTCTCTCGAGTTGATATAAAGCGGGTACCCATGTAGGCGAGGTCAGCCCCCATGATTTGGGCGGCCAGAATATCCGCCCCTGTACTCATTCCTCCCGCAAGGATGAGGAGTCCGTTGAAAAACGTTGCGATCTCTTTTAGAAGAGCAAAAGGGCTAGCGGTACCGCCGTGCCCTCCAGCGCCGGCACAAACGGCGATAATTCCGTCCACTCCAGCCTCTGCTGCTTTTTCGGCGTGTCTTTTTTTGATGACATCATGAAAAACCAAACCTCCATAATCGTGAACGCGATCAACTACATCTTTAACGGCTCCTAATGAAGTAATGATTAAGGGAACTTTATATTTGATGCAGAGCCCTAAATCTTCCTCTATACGCGAATTGGTTTTATTGAGAATTAAATTTACGCCAAAAGGGGCCGGGTCTTTCCCTGTAGTTGTTTTAAAAAGGCTTAGCTCCTTCGTAATTGCTTTTAGCATTTTTTCAAAATCCTCGGGGGTTCGTCCGTTTAGTGCGGGGAGCGTACCGCACACACCATTCTTACACGATTCGATAACCAATTCCGTTCCTGAAACCAAGAACATTGGGGAACAGATTAACGGTAAGCTCAGTTGGCTTAAAAAACTTTTTGCGGTCATTGCCATGCATTTAAAAATATAAAAATAGGGAATCTTATCGTATTTGAAGATTAGCGTTTATAAAGCGAAGGACATGTCAAAAGACAGATTTTTTAAGGACAAAAATTTGTTCTATTCGGCACAAAATGAGTGGTTCTGTAGATTTTTAAAAAGAATATTGATAAAGAAAGTTATTTTTTAAGTAAAAAATTAATAATGTCGCCAGAAACCTTATTTTTGTCTATAACAGAACCAAAAATAATAGAAGATGACGGGATTACTCATATTTGGTGGGATCGTACTTATTGTAGTGATATGGTATATTTCAGCCGATAACAGATTGGTTGCGCTGAAAAATAACCGTGAAAACGCATTTGCTGATATTGATGTTCAGCTGAAGCAAAGACACGATTTAATTCCACAATTGGTCAGTGCAGTGAAAGGCTATATGGATCATGAAAAAGAGGTATTGGAACGGGTGACTGCAGCTCGAGTAGGGGCGATGAATGCTTCGGGAATTAATTCTAAAATTGCGGCTGAAAAGGAATTGAATTCCGCAATGCGTGCGCTTAATGTTCAAGTGGAGGCATATCCAGATTTAAAAGCCAGTCAAAATTTTATGCACCTACAAGGTGAAATTTCGGATGTGGAAAATAAGTTGGCTTCGGTAAGGCGTTACTTTAACTCAGCAACTCGGGAATTCAATACTGCTATCGAATCGATTCCTACCAATATTGTGGCCAATATGAAAGGAATGATCGTACAGCCTTTCTTTGAAATTGGAGAGGATGACCGCAAGACTATGGATAAGGCTCCCGAGATTAAGTTTTAAATATATATATGAAATTTGTCGGGTTACATACGCAAATCCGTAGAAATAATACAAAGTCTATCTTTCTGCTGGCCGCCTTTCCTGTAATGATATTGATAGGGGTATATGCTGTTCTATATTTTACAGTTGCACAAGGGATAGAGGTTGTCAATGCACTTTTCTTAAGGACGCTTCCTTTTGTTTTTGTTGCGGTAGGGATTTGGTTTGCTATTGCCTTTTTTACACACTCCAAGATGATTCAATTAGCTACTCATGCTAAGCCTTTGGAGCGAAAAAACAATAAGAGAGTATACAATTTAACGGAAAATTTATGCATGTCTGTGGGAATGCAGATGCCGAAATTATACATTATTGAAACGGAGGCATTGAATGCTTTTGCCTCTGGGATCAATGAAAAAACTTTCTCCATTACCTTGACCAGTGGGATTGTTGAGCAATTGACAGATGAGGAATTGGAAGGAGTTATAGCGCATGAGTTATCTCATATTCGTAATAAAGATGTTCGCTTATTGATTGTAACCATTGTATTTGTAGGAATTTTTGGAGTTGTCTTGGATTTAGCTTTTCGCAATTTATTATATGGACGCATTTGGGGAGGGAGAAATCGGAACAAAGGGAAAGGGGGAGGAGGAGGCTTTATACTTGTGGTTTTATTGGTTGCCGTAGTGCTTTATTTTTTTTCCATGATTTTTAAACTTGCTCTTTCCAGAAGCAGAGAGTATATGGCAGATGCCGGTGCAGTTGAATTGACACGAAATTCACAGGCTTTGGCAAACGCCCTGAAGAAGGTGTCAGGACGTTCTGTGATCAAAACCTCAAATGATGAAGTTCGAGAGCTCTTTTTGGACAATAGTGGAGGTAAATCCAAAAGTTTTTTTTCAGGAATCTCGAATATTTTTGCAACTCACCCGCCTATTGAGAAGCGAATTGGTATTTTGGAAAACATGAAATAGGCTCTTCTTTAGTTAGCTGTTTCGCCTGTTCCGGTATAGTGGTCATACAGGAGATTAATCGTTGTTTTTAACAGAGGAGAGTACTCGTGCTCGGGTTGCTCTTCTTCCTTGACTCCATTAGTAATGGCTACAAAACCAACTTTTTTGTCAGGATCAAAAAACATTGCACTGTATAGCCCATAAGCCGATCCGGTATGGCCGATTAAGGTCTCGTTTTCCACTAAGTTTTGCACCGTGAAAATAGCTAAGCCATATGCAGCCTTATCTGTAATGTTGATAACGGGAGTTTGAATCGTTTTAGCGCTTTCTTTCGACAGGATCT
>JAJYSO010000152.1 GCA_021793535.1 Bacteroidota bacterium
TAATGCCAACCGTAGGTTTCACCGACATACCCGACGATCAAACCGGCAAGAAAAGCACCGACATTAATCCCGATATAGAAAATCGTAAACCCTTGATCTCTACGAATATCACCCGGTCTGTAGAGCCCCCCTACCATCGTAGAGATATTTGGCTTTAACATCCCCACCCCAGCGACAATCAAGACTAATCCGGTGTAAAAAGCCCACATCTCTTCAAAGGATAAAATACCGTGTCCCATGACCAATAAGACTCCGCCAACGAGAACAGATTTCTTCTGTCCCAAAAATTTATCGGCAATCCATCCTCCTGGAATAGAGGCCACATATACAAACATGGTATACCACCCATAAAGTGCCAAAGCTTCTCCATCGGTCCAACCCAATCCCGGATTTTCACCTTGGGCCCTGGCCACCAAGTACAAAACAAGGATGGCTCGCATTCCATAATAACTGAAGCGCTCCCACATTTCTGTGAAAAAAAGAATGTAAAGGCCTATGGGATTTCCAAATAATTCCTTTTGATTTTGATATTGACGAGAATCATTCATGAAATTACCGTTTAATTAATCTTAGAGGTTTTTGTGTATAAATTGAGTCATTTTACGATACAATTGATTACGGGTGTTCCCCCCGTATATACCGTGATCATTATCAGGATATATAGCCCAGTCAAAATCTTTATCCGCCTGAATCAAGGCTTCGATCATTTGCATCGAATTTTGAACATGAACGTTGTCATCTCCACTACCGTGTACTAACAAAAATTTTCCCTTTAACTGATCCACATGCGTGATGGGTGAGTTTTGATCATAGCCCTCAGGGTTTTCCTGCGGTGTATTCATATAGCGTTCGGTATAAATGGAATCATAAAAACGCCAGCTGGTTACCGGCGCCACTGCAATGGCCATCTTAAACGTGTCTGCTCCTTGAAAAAGGGCATTTGAGGCCATAAAGCCACCGTAACTCCAACCCCATATTCCAATTCGATCAGCATCGATGAAACTTTCTTTTCCCAATTTTTGAGCCACGGCGATTTGATCTTGCACTTCGTACTTCCCCAGCTGAAGTTGTGTGGACTTTTTAAAATCAGCACCTTTAAATCCCGTTCCTCGCCCATCTACACAGGCTACAATATACCCTTGGGAGGCCAGCATTTCATACCAAAAATCGTTGGCCGCGTAAAAGGAATTTGAAACCTGCTGAGATCCCGGTCCCGAGTATTGAAACAAAAACAAAGGATACTTCTTATCTGGATCAAAATCTTTGGGCTTGATCATCCACATGTTGAGCGTATTCCCATTAATGTCGAGGGTAGAAAGTTCTTTCCCCGAGAGATCGTAATCTTTTAATTGCTCTCGCAAGGCGCGATTATCTTCTATGGTTCGCACTAACTTTCCATTCGAAGCCTTGTGCAAGGTATACACATTTGGGGTACGGACGTCGTTAAAGGTGTTGATGAAATACACAAAATTTTGACTGAAATCCGCTTCATTTGTACCGGTATTAGGCGTCAGCCTTTTCTTTTGTTTGCCTTGTAAGGATATGGAATATACATCCCTGTTGATACTTCCGTTTTCCGTGCTCTGATAAAAAAGACGGTCCTTCTGTTGATCATATCCATAAAAAAGCGTCACATCCCAATCTCCATGTGTTACTTGTCGAATGAGCGCACCGGTATGGTCGTAGTAATAAATATGGTTCCAGTTGTCTTTCTCACTGGTCCAGATGAAACTGTTATCGGCTAAAAACGTAAGGTTATCCGTAATATCGATGTAGGCAGAATCTTCTTCGTGTAAGACTACTTTAGCGGTATAGTCAGTAGCTTGTACAAAAAGAAGGTCCAATTCATCCTGATGTCTATTCATTGCCTGCACACTCAAGATATCCGGATCTTCCGTCCATTTAATCCGCGGCAAATACTCATAGGTTCTCCCCAGATCAATCTGCTGAAGTTGGGCGGTCTTCAAATCATAAATCCAAAGCGAAACCTTTGAATTATTTTCTCCTGCCTTGGGATACTTGTAGGTATAGGGATAGGGATAAAGGTCTCTTTGTGGAGAAGTCCCGTAATATTCCATGGTGATCTCAGGAACTTGGGATTCATCAAACCGCAAGAACCCTATTTTTGTTCCATCCTTATTCCACGCATAGGCCCGGGTAAATGCAAACTCTTCTTCATATACCCAGTCCGTAGTTCCGTTAATAATGGCATTCACCTTACCATCTTTTGTAATTTGTAAGGGCTCCTCCTGATCAAGATCTCTTATATACAGATTGTTTTCGTAGGAAAATGCTACTTTCTTACCATCAGGCGAAAAAGTAGGCTCCTTGATTTTATGCGGACTGACTTTCACCAAGCTTTGATCCTCCAGGGAGTACACATAATAAACGCCTTGGGTTGATCGTCTGTAAATAGATTCTAGCTCTGTAGAGAGCAGGGCTGCAGACTCATCTGCATTAAAGTCATACGTTCGAAAATAAGGCAATCCCGGAATTGCCTTTGCATCGATCAGGGTCCGCGTCTTTTCTCCGGTTTCATAACTAAAAGCATCTACACGAACGGAGTGCTGTTCACGATCCACCTTTAAAACCGAATATTCCTCTCCGTTTTTCAGGGAACGAAGCGCTTCCAATCTTTCTTGGGAGAAAGTTCCCTTGCTCCAAATATCCTCAAGGGTAATATTTTTCTGAGCAAAAGTAAAGGGCAAAACAAACAAAAAAAGAACAGGGAGTAGTATCGCTTTTTTCATAGAGGAATGTTTGATAAATGGGATCCGCCCCAATTTTACTAAAAAAAGAACAAAGAAAAGCGACTTGGAGCGTTAAATGTACCTTTTACGCCCCACCAAACCCGAATGCAGTCCCGTTTTAATAATGGAAAACAAACTTCCTGTCGAATTAAGATCGTTAAAAACATTAACTTTGTCTCCTATATAAAAACAACTCTTTTGTTATGAAAGAAGTTTCTGGATTTTCCAAGCGCTCTAAAGAAGAAAAAATTACTTGGCTGACCTCACATTTTTTTAAGTCACCTGATAAAGCAAGTGCAGTATTAAAGCAATATTGGAATGAGGATATAAAGCTCCAGCAGCTGCATGATGAGTTTAGTGAAAACACTTTATCCAATTACTATTTACCCTTTGGGGTAGCTCCAAATTTTAAAATCAACAATGCTTTTTATGCCATCCCCATGGTGACGGAGGAAAGTTCTGTAGTGGCAGCTGCCTGTAAAGCGGCCAAGTTTTGGAAAGACAAAGGGGGCTTCAAAGCCGAGGTATTGGGAACGACAAAATCCGGACAGGTTCACTTTCTATACAAGGGAAGTTACCCCGAACTTCAGGCCTTCTTTCAGCAGATCAAAACACAATTGTGGAACTCAACAGCCAGTTTAACGCAAAACATGCGAAAACGCGGAGGAGGACTAACGCGTATGGAATTGGTAGATAAGACAACAGCCTTAGAAAACTACTATCAGCTAGATTGTGATTTCGAAACGGCAGACGCCATGGGAGCAAATTTCATCAACTCCTGTCTTGAACAAATCGCCAAAACTTTCAAAGGCCTAGCTATGGAAGATGAAACGTTAAGCGAAACTCCTGAAATCATCATGTCCATTCTTTCCAATTACGTCCCCAAGTGCTTGGTGAGAGCAGAAGTCAATTGTTCAATAAATGATTTCTTTCCCGATAAGGATACTTCGCAAAACTTTGCCCGAAAATTTGTAGAAGCCGTAAAAATAGCACGAGTTGTAATTGAAAGAGCCGTCACCCATAACAAAGGCATTATGAACGGAATAGACGCTGTTATTTTGGCCACAGGCAACGATTTCAGGGCAATAGAAGCTTGTGCACAAGCCTACGCTTGTCGAAGTGGTCAATACTCCAGCCTCACCCAAGCCGAAATCCAAGGAGATCAATTTCGATTTTGGATAGAAATCCCTTTGGCACTCGGAACCGTAGGTGGATTAACCCGACTACACCCTATGGTGACCTTCGCTCTTGAACTCTTGCAAAACCCGACGGCAAAAGAACTGATGCAAATTGTCGCAGTAGTAGGACTAGCTCAAAACTTTGCTGCTATCGGTTCTCTAGTCACAACAGGGATCCAAGAGGGACACATGAAGATGCATTTGAACAATATCCTCAACCAGTTCGAAGCCACCGCCGAAGAACGAAAACAAATTACACTTCACTTTAAATCCCATACCGTATCCTATAGATCTGTATTGGATCAACTTGAAAAAATCCGAAAATAAAAGCAACATGCAGCAACATTTTCACAGCAACGGCAAACTCTTATTAACCGCAGAGTTTTTGGTAATTGACGGAGCAAGAGCACTGGCCGTACCTTGTCAATATGGACAAAGTATGGAGGTGGAGGAGATTGAAGAACCCGAGATTTTATTCGAAAGTTATACGGACGAAGGAAAAATGTGGTATGATGGTGTCTTCTCCATCACCGAAGAAGGGATTAGCAATATTTATGGCTCTGTATACGGCTCCTCGGATGAAAAAGAAGGAGAGCGTCTGGTGTCAGAGCGCCTTGAACAAATTTTAAATGCCCTGCTGCGCATAAAGCGGTCATTTTTTCAAAACCGAGGCTTTATCATTAAAAATCGACTGGACTTTCCAAGAGATTGGGGACTGGGCACTTCCTCTACCCTGCTCTCCAATTTGGCAGCATGGACAGATATCAACCCGTATTATCTATCGAACGCCACTTTCGGAGGAAGCGGCTACGACATCGCCTGTGCAACCAGCCATCAGCCCATTCTCTACCAGCGGGTACAAGCAGATAGCCCGTTGATCGGAAAGGCCAATTTTGACCCGCCCTTTAAGGAAGAGCTTTTCTTTGTTTACCTTAACCGAAAACAAGATACACGGGAAGTGGTCAAACGCTATAAAGAATTGAATCCTGAAAAGAGAACACACTGGGTGAATGAAGCTTCTTTTCTGACCGAGAGCTTCGTGAACTGCAAGGATCGATCGGCATTCGAAAAGCTTATCGAGGCTCATGAAAGCCTACTGGCCAAGGTCCTTGACCTCCCCATGGTAAAACGCGCCTATTTCCACGACTATCCCGGAGCCATAAAAAGCTTAGGGGCCTGGGGAGGAGATTTTATTCTTGTAACAGGAACAAAGGAAGATCACCAGTATTTTGAAAAGAAGGGGTACAGCACTATTATACGCTATAAAGATCTCGTGCTAAATAAGCAGTAAAAGAAATACAGCCTTCCTTTCTTATGTGCTATAGGCAGGGTCCCCCCT